>JBJEXX010000082.1:0-35393 GCA_051886215.1 Bacilli bacterium
TTTATTTATTTATAAGAGTATATTTTATAAATCTCCCGACTTTGGAAACACTATCTTTAAAAGATTACTATTTGATTAATTTAACAGGACATGGTAGTATAATGATGAGTAAAAAACCAGAACAATTAAAAAATATTGAAATCATTGGTAGAAAATTACCTGAAAGGATATATATAAAATAAAATAATAAAAGCACATTTTAAAATGTGCCTTTGTTACTTATCTACATTGATTATTACCAGAGAAAATAAAGAAAATTATAAATATTACTAAAATTATCCAAAACCAGCCAGCTCCGAAACCGTCATTGTTTCCATAATATGCAACCGGGCATCCACATCCGTATCCGTACATAAATATACACTCCTTTCAGTATATTATATTGGATAATGAAAAAAAGAAATATATTATAAACCTATTACTAGTAATAATTATAAAGAAAAAATCATATATAAAATAGGAGGATTAAATGAAAGTTATTTTAAATCCAGATAAAGAAATAGTAAAAAAAATAAAAGAAGGATTAAAAAAGAAAAATGGATATTGTCCATGTAGAATAGAAAAAAATGAAGATACAAAATGTATGTGTAAAGAATTTAGAGATCAGATTAAAGACGAAAACTTTGAAGGATTCTGTCATTGTATGCTTTACTATAAAGAAAAGTGATATGTATTTTTCTTGAAAAAAAATATAAAAATAGTGTATAATATGGAACTATGGAAGTGATAATATGGAAAATGTTCCTACCATTAATAAAGATTATATAGATTATGCAGATAGAAAATATGAAGGCTTAAAAGAAATTTCGTTTAAAAGAACAGACAGTATATCTATATTAGGAAGATTTGTAACAAGCAGTAAAAAGAGTGAAGATACTTTTTCCAATTCTACAGAAGGGGTTATGATTTTACAGAATGAAACAAATAAAAATATAGGTTATAGAATAGATGAAGAAATAGGTAATTATGGAAGTTTTGACAATTTTAAACTTTGTCATATGACTTCAGAACCTAAATTTATTCATGAATTAATAAAAAGACAGCCCAATATTAAAAGAACAGATTTTCCAACAGGAATAGTTACTATTGATCATTATTGTGTAGGAGAAGAAATATCTTTTTATGAAGACTATATATCTTTAAGCGAGTATATTTCTCCAAGGAAAGATTCTTTAGTATTTCCGGAAAAAGTATTTTTAAATTTAGTATTAAACTTGAAAGAATTAAATGATAATGATATATATTATTTTGATATTCATAATAATAATTTTTTAATAAAAGATGAAAAAGTAAAAATAATAGATTTTGACTCTATGTATACAAGATTAGAATTTAGTCAACATGCATTAGAAAATCAAAGTTATAATTTTTCGTTATTATTAAAGAAAAATTTAAAAACTTTAGGAATCAATGAAACTATAGAGTTAAGCAATGAGAAACCTATAGATGACGCCATAGAAAAAATATTAATACTTGGACAAAAATACAGATAGAAAGAAGGAAAAATATGGAATTCAAGTTAATAGAAAGAGATGCTACTGGCAAAAGTAAAGAGTTGAAACTATTGATTAGAGAAGAAAATAAACATGAATTCAAAATAGTAGAGATAAATGAAAGAGTTACTTATCCGGATGAGCCTAAAAAATTAACTAAATTTAAAAGAAACAAACAATATTAGTTTCTTTTTTTGTGTATTTTGATATAATTATAATGGAGGTAATGATATGAAAATATTAGTAACTGGAGGATGTGGTTTTATAGGTAGCCACACATGTGTAGAACTTTTAGATAATAATTATGAGGTAGTAATTATTGATAATTTATCTAATTCTAAAGAAGACGTTGTAAACAAAATAGAAAAGATAACAAACAAAAAACTTAAATTTTATAAAGGAGATGTAAGAGATAAAGCTTTACTAGAAAAAATCTTTGATGAAAATAAAATAGATGCTGTTATACATTTTGCTGGTTACAAAGCAGTAGGTGAATCTGTTAGTAAACCTCTAATGTATTATCATAATAATTTATTATCAACAATTAATTTATGTGAAGTAATGAAAGAAAAAGATTGTAAAAAAATAGTCTTTTCATCTAGTGCAACAGTATATGGTAAACCAAAATCACTTCCTATAAGAGAAGATTTTCCTTTATCTACAACTAATCCTTATGGAACAACTAAACTTATGATTGAACAGATTTTAAAAGATTTATATATTTCAGATAATGATTGGTCTATTGCGGTACTTAGGTATTTTAATCCAATTGGTGCACATGAGTCTGGTTTAATTGGTGAAAATCCTAACGATATTCCAAATAACTTAATGCCTTATATTGTAAAAGTAGCTACAAAAGAATTACCAATTTTAAATGTTTTTGGTAATGACTATGATACTCATGATGGTACTGGTGTAAGAGATTATATTCATGTTGTTGATCTTGCCAAAGGACATATAAAAGCCCTAGAAAAAATAGATAAAGACAAAGGAATAGATTATTATAACTTAGGAACAGGAACTGGTTACAGTGTATTAGACTTAGTAAATACTTTTCAAAAAGTAAATAATATAGAAATAAAATATCAAATTACTGATAGACGTCCAGGTGATATTGATGCATGTTATGCTGATCCAACATACGCCAAAGAACACTTGAACTGGAAAGCTGAAAAGAATATAGAGGATATGTGTCGTGATGCTTATAATTTTGTAAAAAATAATTAATAATTAAAAGGAGGTTTTAAAATGAATGATAAATTTGATAATAATACACAAGAACAAATCAATAATTTTATAACTTCCTTTAATAATGTATTTAAAGGTATTGCCACTAAAGAAACTCTACAAAAAAAGATAAATAATAATCTGAATTATAATATTGAATATTCTGATTCCTTAAGTTGTGATTTTGAATATAATCCTTATTTAAAAATACTTGTTATAAATAGCAAAAATATAGAAAAAGAAGAACAAATTTTATTTAAAGCATTTACTAAAATAATAATGACTAATATAGAAAAAGGACAAGTTACATCAGGATTTGAAATAATAGAAGTAAATAGCGTAACAAACAAGAACATAAATGATGTTTTTTTAGAACTTATAGGGCGGGAATATAATAAATATATGAAACAAGATATTATTGAAAACTCTATATTAAATATAATGGAAATTATTTTTCCTAAAAACATATTAAAAGAATATTTAATCAACTCTAATATATTACAAAACAAAATAGAAAATATTAAAGTTTTAAATCAATTATTGGAAGAATTAGAAAATATAAGACAAACAAGTAGTGATATTTACCAAAAACGAGGAGAACTTGAAAATGTTATTCTTGATTTATATGATCCAAATGATAAGAATGATGATTTAGTTTTAAAAGAATTAAATGCTCTTATAGAAAATATGAAAAATCCTAATTTGGATAAATTTTATACTATTATTAATCAAAATATACATGATAAAAATTTATTAAAAAAGTATCCTATACTTTTTAAAGCTTATGAAACTGTTAAATTAGCTAATGATAATAAATTAGAATTAATAATAAAAAATTATAAAGATTATTTATCAAGTGAATTATATGTTTTAAGAAAAATTCTTAATATCAATAATGATGATTTTATTATACAAAAGAATAATTATAATAGTGAGCTTTTCTCGTATAATAGTATGTACCTTGATATATTAAATAAAAAATCTTCTTATGAATTCTATGATAAATATCAAATATACCATCAACTAATAAATTTAATAGATATAGGTTATTTGAAAATATCAGATATAGACAAAATAAACATTTATTATAATGATTTTATAGACTATGAAATAGATTCATCATCTAATCAGGAATCCTATATAATAAAAAATGAATTTGCTAATAATTATATTTTAATAGAAAATGAAAATAAAAATACAATAATAAAATTTGATGATAAAAGTACCTGTATTTATGAAAAAAGAGATGTATTAGATTTACAAGGAATATATAATTTAGAATATATTAATAATTTAATAGATAAGAATGTTGAAGTATTCTATAATGAAGATATGGATAACTATATTTTTTATAATAATAAAAAAATAATTAATCCCAATGATATAGAAGGAAATATAGTATTAAATACGTCGCTTGTTTTACTAAACAATCTAAAAAATAACAGTAAAAAATAAATGGAGGAAAAATGAAGAAAGTTGAATATATACCTAGTGGTGTTTGCTCTAAAAAAATAATTGTAGAAAGTGAAGATAATATAATTACTAAAGTTCAAATAATTGGTGGATGCCCTGGTAACAGTTTAGGTGTTTCAAAACTTTGTGTAGGAAGAAATATAGATGAAATAATAAACGATTTAAAAGGTGTTAAATGTGGTATGAAAAGTACCTCTTGTCCAGATCAACTTACAAAGGCCTTAGAAGAGTTAAAAAGACAATAAATAAAAAATAGTATAAATAAGAAAAAAATAACACATTATATAATTGTAAACATAAATATTTTTGGCACTCGCACTTGACAAGTGCCAAAAAATGAGTATAATTATAATTGTAAGTAAAAAAAACTTACAAGAAAGGATGATGAAATATGGATTTATTTCCAAATAAGTTTTATTTAAACGACATTTTTGATGATTTCATGCCTACAAAAACTCAAAATCATCACATGAAATGTGATATCTATGAAAAGGATGGGTTGTATAATATCGAGATGGATATACCTGGTTTTGATAAAAAAGATATTACTATAGAAAATAATGATAATTATTTAACTATTACTGCAGAAAAAAAAGAAGAAACTGAAGAAAATGAAGACAAGAATTATATAAGAAGAGAAAGAGTATATGGAAAATATCAAAGATCATTTTATTTAGGTGATTTAGATAGTGAAAATATAAAAGCTAATTTTAAAGATGGTATGTTAAAAATTACTGTACCTAAAAAAGCAGAAATAGAAAATAAAAAAGTTATAGAAATAGAAGATTAAAGAGCTTAAGCTCTTTTTTTATGTTATAATCATATTGGTGATAATATGAAGAATAAAGAAAAAGAAATTTATTTAGAACAAAAAAGTAATACGTTTTTATGTTTAGTTATATGTTTGATATTAATTATAGGTATGACATTTAAAACTTTTTATAATAATGAATCTATAGAAATGCTAATAATATTAATAATACCAATATTATTTTTAAATGCAACTTTTTTTACACTAATAAATATTTTAAAAAATACTTTTATAGAAAAAACTGTATTTAATTTAAAAAATAAGAGACAAATTAATAATTTAACTTATATATTAATGATATTTATTTTATCTATTATTCTTATTATATATAAAGATACAACCGCTATTAATAATTTATATTGTTTAGTGCTAATAGGTATTAATTTTCTATACTCATCTTTAATAATTAAAAAAATATTTGATTATGAGATGGAAAATAAAAAATAAATATGATAAAATGACTATAGAATAAAGAAGGGTGAAGATATGGAAAACGTTTTAACTAAAGAAGAATTAATAAATATAGATAAATATTTTAGAGCATGTAATTATTTATCAGTAGGACAATTATATTTACTTGATAATCCACTTTTAAAAAGACCATTGACTAAAAATGATATGAAAGTAAATATAGTAGGACATTGGGGAACAACTCCAGGCCAAAACTTTATTTATACACACTTAAATCGAGTTATAAAAAAATATGATTTAGATATGATTTATATATCAGGGCCAGGTCATGGTGGACAAGCTGCAGTATCAAATACATATTTAGAAGGAACATATAGTGAAGTTTATCCTAATATTTCAGAAGATGAAGAAGGAATGAAAAAATTATTTAAACAATTTAGTTTTCCAGGTGGTATATCTTCACATGTTGCTCCAGAAACTCCAGGATCTATAAATGAAGGTGGAGAGCTTGGATATAGTATTGCTCATGCAACTGGTGCTGTTTTTGATAATCCAGATTTAATCGCTGCTGTTGTAGTAGGTGATGGCGAAGCAGAAACTGGTACTTTAGCAACTAGTTGGCATTCTAATAAATTTATTGATCCCAAAAATGATGGAGCGATTTTACCAATTCTTCATTTAAATGGTTATAAAATAGCTAATCCTTCTGTTTTGGCTCGTATATCTGAAGAAGAATTAATTAGTTTGTTCAAAGGATATGGCTATGAACCATTTATAGTTGAAGGTGATGATCCTTTGCTAATGCACGAAATTATGGCAAAAACTTTAGATATAGTTATAGGGAAAATAAAAAAAATTTGGGAGAATGCTAGAAAAGGAAATATAAAAGCTAGACCATTTTGGCCAATGATAATATTGAAAACTCCTAAAGGTTGGACAGGACCTAAAGAATTTGAACAAAAACAAATAGAAGGAAGTTTTAGGGCACATCAAGTACCAATTACTATAGATGAAAAAGAGGAAAATATAAAACTAGTAGAAGAGTGGATGAAAAGCTATCATCCTGAAGAATTATTTGATGAAAATGGAACACTATTTAAAGAAATTAAAAGTTTTTTGCCAACAGGTAATAGACGAATGGGAGCAAATCCACATGCTAATGGAGGAGTATTATTAAAAGAATTAAAAACACCAGATTTTAAAGAATATGCAGTTGATATTTCTAAAAAAGGTGAAACAATATGTCAAGATATGAAAGAGCTTGGTAAATATGTTAGGGATTTAATAAAACTCAATAACGAACAAAAAAATTTCAGAGTGTTTTCTCCAGATGAAGCTTTATCTAATAGATTAAATTATATGTTTGATGAAACTTCTAGACAATTTGAAGGAGAAATATATGATAATGATGAATTTTTAGCAACATCAGGTAGAGTAGTTGATTCAATGTTATCAGAAAATTTATGTCAAGGTTGGTTAGAAGGATACTTATTGACAGGTCGTCATGGCTTCTTTAATAGCTATGAAGCTTTTATCAGAATTGTTGATTCAATGGCTAGTCAACATGCAAAATGGTTAAAAGTAACTAAAGATTTACCTTGGAGACATAAAATTGCATCTTTAAATTATGTGCTTACATCTCATTGTTGGCAACAAGATCACAATGGGTTTACTCATCAAGATCCAGGATTTTTAAACCATTTAGTAACAAAAAAAGCCGATATTGTCAGAATGTATTTACCACCAGATGCTAATTGTTTATTATCATGTTTTGATCATTGTATAAAAAGCAAAAATTATATAAATGTTATAGTGGCTAGCAAACATCCAAGACCACAATGGCTCACAATGGAAGAAGCAGTTAAACATTGTACAGAAGGTATTGGTATTTGGCAGTGGGCTAGTAATGATAAAGGAGAGGAACCTGATATAGTTATGGCTTGTTGTGGGGATACTCCAACACTTGAAATACTCGCAGCTACAGCTATTTTAAGAGAAAACTTTAAAGATTTAAAAATAAGAGTAGTAAATGTAGTTGATTTAATGAGATTAGTATCTAATGAAGATCATCCACATGGTTTAACTGATAGTGATTATGATGCAATATTCACAAAAGATAAACCAATAATATTTGCTTTTCATGGATATCCTAGTTTAGTTCATCAATTAACTTACAAAAGACATAATGACCACATGCATGTTCATGGTTATATAGAAGAAGGAACTATAACAACACCATTTGATATGAAAGTACAAAATCAACTAGATAGATTCCATTTAGTAATGGATGCTTTAAAATATTTAGATAAATTAGGAAATAAGACCTCATTTTTAAATCAATGGTGTAAAGATAAATTAGTAGAACATTCCCAATATATAAGAGAACATGGAACAGATATGCCATATATAAAAGATTGGACTTGGGAAAATTCTATAAATAATAGCAGTGAAGAAATATTGTAAATAATTGTAAATAAAAAGACTATTTAAAAAAATACTTGTAAATACTTTCTATTAGTGTTAGTATGAAAATAGGGAGGAGACACAAAATGTATGATGAAAAAGATTATGATAAAGAAACAGTGGAAAAATTAAAAGCTAATCATATAACAGCAACTTTTAGTAAACTTGCTCAGTGTGATAGAAAAGTGGCTAAATTATATAAATATTTAAAAAAAATAGAAGAAGCTTATGATAACAATAATAGTAAAAACATAAAAAAGTACACTAAGAAATATAATGATTATTTAGAAAAAATTACTAAATTTAATGAAGAAGATTTAGTTAAAACTTTTAATGAATATATTAAAGATTTGAGAAAGAACGATAATCCTATATTAAGTTATATGCATGATAATTTTAGTAGTTTCTTTAATGGTTCTTCCTTGAATATAAAAGAAGCCTTTGAATTATATATAAAAGCTTATATTGGCACTAGAGAAAACATGATAAAAATCGAACAGGAAAAACAAAAACATAATAACCCAACTACTCCTACTTATCATAATGAAGATTATTATAATAGTCATTATACCGATTATAGTATTGATTATACCGCACCTGTTCATACAGAAACAAAAAATTATAGTGAACATACACCTACTCCTAGTGAAAAAAGAATAGAAGAAGAACAAAAACTAAAGAGATTAATTGACGATTTAAAAATCACAGATGCAGAAAAATCTAGATATATGGAACAATTACTTCAGTTAGAAGATGAAAACTACGAAAAAGGATTATTAGATTCACATTACAGTAATTCTTATTTAGTGTTTATGAGCAGCATTGAGAAAAAACTAAAAAAAGTTGAATCATCTAAGTATGGCTCTATTTTCAGCAAAAAATATCAAAAAAGTATTGAGGAAGATATAAAAGGATTATTAGGTTCATCACAAGATTTAATAAAAGTTGGAACTGATAAACTGATATATGACTTGAAAGATTGTGATGACTACATGCAGAATGCTAGATATAATAAGTATAGTATTGAAAAGGCATTGAAAGAATATGAAAAGCAAAGGCAAAAAGTACAAAAGGCCTTCTCGAAATTAAGTTCAAAAAAACAACATGAAATTATGCAACAATTTAAAGATTTAAATATCAAAGAAATCCCAACTTTAGATACAATATATAGCGAAATGGCAAAAGGTGTTATTGAATCTACCGCAGCCAAAGATTATTATCATGAAAAAGCAGGTAAGCGTGAACCATTTGAAACTCAATATTATAGTTCTTTTAAAAAAGTTACTGAACATATGACTAATGATGAAATAAAAAAATTGTATGAAAATGTTACTGGGAGTATTTTTTATGAAATTAGTCCACTAAATCCATTTTATAAATTGCATATTAGTAATGAAATCTCATGCAAAAAAGTTAAAGAAACATATGAAAAGGCCCAGAAAAGTTTTTGTGAAGTATATTTAGAAAAAAATAAAGAGGCTTATAAAGATATGAATAAAGAATCGGCATTAGAACAAATATGTAAAACTGTATTTAAAGATGAACCGAAGTTCATAAAAAAACAAGTAGATACAAAAAAAACAGAATCTACTACAGATGAGTTTTTAGATTCAGTAAAAAGAACTAATCCTAAATTATATAATGAAGTAATGCATATATCAGATGATAATGGGTACGAAAATGTTGAAAAAAAACATCAATAAAGTATTAAAATAAAAGTTTTAATACTTTTTTTATAACAAAAATTGAAAAAAATATCTTAATATGTTATAATATGCAAGTATTAAAAGAAAAAAGAGGTTAAGACTATGAAAAAGATTGTTTTTATAACTGGAAGTACTTCAGATTTAGGACAAAAAATTGCCGAAATATTTTCTAAAAATAATTATGATTTAATTTTAACTTATCATAATAATAAGAATAATTGTGCAAAATTAAAAAATAAATTAGAAAAAAAATATAAGAATAATATATTTATAGAATATCTAGATATAAAAGAAGAAAATTTAATCACAGAAGTTGTTAATAAATATAAAAAAATAGATATTCTTGTTAATAATGCTGCCTATACAAATGATTGTGATATCTTTGAAAAAGATAGTAAAGAATTTAAAAAAGTATTAGAGACCAATATATTAGGAACATTTAATTTAACTAAAGCAGTAGCTAAAAAAATGTTAAAAAACAAATCTGGTTCTATTATAAATATATCATCAACTAATAGTATAGATACTAACTATCCAGAAAGTATTGATTACGATGCTTCAAAAGCTGCCATTAATTCTATGACTAGGAATTTTGCGGATTATTTAGCGCCATATATTAGAGTAAATGCTATTCTACCTGGATGGATAGATACAAATATTAATAAAAATCTTAATCCGAATTTTAAAAAAGAAGAAGAAAATAAAATATTATTAAAGCGTTTTGCTAAACCAGAAGAAATTGCTAATACTATTTATAATGTAGCTACTGATACTTACATAAATAAAACTTTAATTAGAGTAGACGGAGGATATAATGGTTAATTTAGAAAATTTAATAAAAGAAACTGATACTACAATTGAACCAATTTTAAAACAAATAGATAACTTAACAATAATAAATAGTCAAAAAGTATTATCTGCTTTTAGAAAAGAAAAAGTAAGTACTGATTGTTTTAGAGAAACAACTGGATATGGATATAATGATATAGGAAGAGAAAAATTAGAAAATATTTATAGTGATATATTTAAAAGTGAAGCTTCACTTGTAAGAAGTCAATTTATATCAGGTTCTCATGCCTTAACAGTTGCGCTTTTTGCTCTTCTTCGTCCAAATGATACTCTTTTAAGTATTTCAGGAACTCCTTATGATACACTTCATGAAGTAATAGGAATTAAAGATAATCCTTCAAGTTTAAAAAGTTATAATATAAATTATGAACAAATAAATCTTTTAAATAATGATTTTGATTATCAAAAAATAGAAGAAATTCTAAAAAAACAATCGATAAAAGTCATAGAAATACAAAGATCTAAGGGATATTCTACTAGAAAAAGCCTAAGTATAGAACAATTAGAAAAAGTAATAAAATTTATTAAAAATATTAATCAAGAAATTATTATTATGATTGATAATTGTTATTGTGAATTTGTTTCTGATAAAGAACCAATAGAAGTTGGTGCGGATTTATGTGTTGGATCACTAATAAAAAATTTAGGTGGAGGTATCGCAGCAAATGGAGCTTATATAACAGGGAGAAAAGATTTAGTTGAATTATGTGCGGAAAGATTAACTTTACCTGGAGAAGGAAGTGAAGTTGGACCAACATTAGGTATAAATAAAAGTCTATATCAAGGATTATTCCTAGCTCCTAGTGTAGTATCATCTGCACTAAAAACTGCAGTTTTTACTTCTTGTATTTTAGAAAAACTAGGCTATGAAGTAGAACCAAAATATGATGATAAAAGAGTGGATATAGTTCAAAATATAGTATTTAAAAATAAAGAAGATTTGATAACTTATTGTGGAGGTATTCAAAAAGGTTCTCCAATTGATTCATATGTTACTCCAATTGGTTGGGATATGCCTGGGTATAGTGATCAAGTTATTATGGCTGCGGGATGTTTCACAGATGGTTCTTCCATAGAATTATCTTGTGATGGTCCTTTAAGAGAACCATTTATTGCTTATCAACAAGGTTCACTTACTTATGAGTATGGTAAATTAGGTGTAATAGAAGCCATTAAAACATTACTATACAAAAATTAATAAAACAATAAGAGCTTTAAATAAGCTCTTTTACTTTAATTGTAATTATGATAATATTAAATAGGTGGTAAAAATGAATGAATTAACATATCAAGAATTATATTTTTTAATAATATCTCATAAATTATCTAAAAATGAAACAATTTCAAAGGAGGAATTAGAAGCAAAATTTAATGAATTAAAAAAAGATTATCATGCTATGCCAGATTTTATTTCATCTAATTCTATAGAAGAATTAATTGATGATCATAAAGATTTATTAAGTTTAGAAGAAGATGATATAAAGTTTCAAACTAATGCATACATTCAATCTTTAGAGTTGTTTGTTAGTAATTCTTCTTATTTATATGGAGATATATACGAACATATAAAAGAACAAAAAGAAAAGAATAAAATAGAAAAATTAAATATAATTAACGATAAATATTTAACTAATGTACCTTTAAAAATAAAAAGAGAAATAAATAAAAAATTAAAAAATAAGGTTTTAATAAAAACAATCTAATAAGTTGAAATATCAAAATAAAAATGCTACAATATATACATATGGTAGGTGATTAGCTTGGATAATGATAAAACTAGGTTATATTCTGTAGAAAATTTTGATAATATGTTAGTTTATGACACTCTTAAAGATGTTTATGAATCTTTAGATGAAAGAGGTTATAATCCAACAAATCAAATTGTAGGATATCTAATAAGTGGAGATCCTGGTTATATTTCTAATCATAAAGAAGCTAGAAAAAAAATAACTAGATTAGATAGAAATGTAATCGTTGAAAAATTATTAAAGTATTATTTAGAGAATAATAAATGAGATATCTTGGTTTAGATTTAGGATCTAGAACTTTAGGCATGGCTTTAACAGACATGACTAAAACCATTGCGTCAAGTTATAAAGTAATCCGCCATAATGAAGAATATGATTCATTAATAGATTCTATAGAAGAGGTTGTTAAAGATAAAAAAGTAGAAAAAATAATTTTAGGATTTCCTAAAAATATGGATAATTCTATTGGAAAAAAAGGACAGCTTTCTATTGAATTTAAAAAAAAATTAGAAGAAAGATTAAATATAGAAGTTATCTTACAAGATGAAAGATTAACTACTAAACAAGCAGAAAATGTTTTAATAAAAAATGATACTTCTAGAAAAAAAAGAAAACAAGTCATAGATGCCCTTGCGGCAACTATAATATTACAAAGTTATTTAGATAAGGAAGGAAGATAATTATGGATAAAAACACATTTACAGTAATTAATAATGAAGGAAAGGAAACTACATGTTATGTATTATTCACATTTGATAGTGAAGAAACAAATAAAAGTTATGTAGTTTATACAGATAATTCAACAGATGCATCAGGTAAAATTCAAGTTTATGCATCAATTTATAAACCAGAAGAAGAAAAAATTACAACTTTAGAGCCAATTACTACAGATAAAGAATGGAGGATAATTGAAACAATTTTATCAACATTACAAGATGAAATCAGAAATAACGCTGGAGCAAATAATACAGGTAATGAGCAATAATTGCTCTTTTCTAATTATAAAGGAGTAATATGAAAACATATAAAAGTTTAATAAAGGCTTTACTTGTTTTTTTAGTGACTTTAATAATCTTTTTTATAAGTTTATATAGATATGAGATATCACCAACATCAAAAGATAATACTATAATTGAAGTTAAAATAGATAAAGGTATGACTACTAAAAGTATTGCTAAAGAATTGAAAAAACAAGATTTAATAAGAAATAAAACTTTTTTCTATTTATATGTAAAATTTAATAATATAAACATTAAAGCTTCAACTTATGAATTGTCTAAAGATCAAGGTATGAAAGAAATAGTAGAAACTTTACATAAAGGAAGTAATTATAATCCTAATAGTATAAGAATTACTTTCCAAGAAGGTCTTAATATGAGACAAATTGCAAAGTTAATAGAAAAAAATACAAATAATTCATATAATATAGTTTTAGAAAAAGCAAGTGATAAAGATTTCTTAAATAAAGTAATAAAAAAGTATTGGTTTATAACTGAAGATATTTTAAATGAAGAAATTTATTATAAATTAGAAGGTTATTTACATCCAAATACATATGAATTTTCTGGAAAAGATGTAACAGTAGAAGAAATATTTACTAAAATGCTAGATGAAGAAAAGAAAATTTTAGATGTTTATAAAGAAGAATTATATAAAAAAGATTATAATATTCATGAAATATTAACTATTGCTTCTATGTGTGAATTAGAGGGAAGCGAAAAATATCGTAAAGACATTGCGGGAGTATTTTATAATAGATTAGATATGAATATGAATTTAGGCAGTGATGTTACAACATATTATGGTGCCAAAATAGAAATGAATGAAAGAGATTTAACTACTGAAGAAATAAATACTACTAATGCTTACAATACTAGAAGTAATAAAATGGCTGGTAAACTTCCAGTAAGTCCAATATGTAATCCTTCTAAATCAAGTATTGAAGCTGCAATTAATCCAAATAAGAATAAATATTATTATTTTGTTGCGGATAAGAATGGTAAAGTTTACTTTTCTAAAACAGGTACAGAACACTTTCAAACTATTAATGAAATCAAAAGCAAAGGAGATTGGATAGAGTGGTAGATAGTAATACTTATTCAATTATAAGAAATATAAAAGATTATGCTAAAAAAGAAAAAGTTCCTATCATGCAAGATGAAGGTATAAGTTTTTTAACAACTTTTATTATCAAAAATCAAATAAAAAATATTTTAGAAATAGGAACTGCAATAGGTTATTCTGCAATAATGATGGCTTTATGTAATCCTAATGTAAAAATAACTTCTATAGAAAGAGATGAAAAAAGATATTTAGAAGCAATTAAAAATATAAAAAAATTAAATTTAGAAAATAGAATAACTTTAATTTTTAATGATGCTTTAAATGTAAAATTAGATGATAAATATGACCTTATTTTCATAGATGCCGCAAAAAGTCAAAACATTAAATTTTTTGAAAGATTTGAAAAAAATCTAGATAATAGAGGTTATATCATTACCGATAATATGATGTTTCATGGCTATGTAGAAAAAGACGAAAAAGATATTAAAAATAGAGATTTAAGAGGATTAGTTAGAAAAATAAAACTTTATATTGAATATTTAGAAAACAATCCTAAATATAAAACTGTTTTTCATAATAAAATAGGAGATGGAATCGCAGTAACTTCCTTAAAGTAGGTGACATATGATAGTTAATGGTAAAAAAGTTGATGTAAATCAACTAACAGAATTACAAAATAAAAATTTTTATAGAAGAACAAAAAAAGGAATTATGTTAAACGATGAACAAAGAGAAGTTTTAACTAGACATGGAATAAATTATGAAGAATGTATTAATTTACAAGAATTACTTTTTCAAATAGAAGAATGCTTGAATGAAGAAAATATGGATTTTGAAAATATGGATTTAGAAAACATATCGTTAGAACTTTCAGAAATGTATTATTATAATTATACTAATAAATAGGAGTAATATTATATGGAAAAAATTGTAGAAATAATATTAAAAAAAGAATTTTATGGTCCAATTATTACTATTGGTATTGGTTATATTATTTATCTTTTAATAATAAATATTTTACATACTATAATAAATAAAGGTAAAGATGAATTTGAAAAGAAAAGAAGAGTTACAGTTTTAAACTTATTTGAAAATATTATCAAATGGCTTACTTGGGCAATAATAATAATAGTAATATTAAATATATTTGGAGTTAATACTACTTCCATAATTGCGTCTTTAGGTGCTGTAGGAGTGGTACTAGGATTAGCGTTACAAGATACGGTTAAAGACTTAATAGGTGGAATATCAATTATATTTGGTAACTATTTTGTAGTAGGAGATACTGTTGAATATAAAGGATTTATGGGAAAAGTTATAGATTTAAATCTAAAATCAACAAAAATAGAAAAATATACTGGTGAGGTACTAATAGTAGCTAATAAAAATATAGATGAAGTAATTAATTTATCTCAAAAAAAAGCAACTCATATTATAAAAATACCAACTGCTTATGAAGAAAAAAAAGAAAAGATTGAAGTATCTATTGCGAGAATACTAGTAAAAATAAGAAACTTAAAATATGTAAATGTAGTTGATTATTTAGGTATAGATGAATTAGGAGAATCTGCTGTATATTATGCTATTAAAGTTACTTGTAAACAAGATAAACGTTGGGATATAAAAAGAGCGGTTTTAGGCATAATAAAAGAAGAATTCGATAGTGCTAAAATAAAGATTCCATATAATCAATTAGAAATAAGACAAGGAAAAGAAATAAAATAAATGAAAAATATATTAGAGTTAAAAGTAAAAAATGATGATTATCTTTTACAATATTTATTAAAAAATATTACTAATAAATCTAAAAATAATATTAAAACTTTTTTAACTAAAGGTAATGTCTTAGTAAATAATCAAGTTATAACTAAATATGATTATGTATTAAAAAAAGGTGACTTAATAATAGTAAGAATATCTAATATTAATAACAAAATAAAAAATATTAATATTATATATGAAGATGATGATTTTATTGTTGTAAATAAACCGCATAATTTACTTTCTGTCGCGACTAATAAAGAAAAAACTAAAACCCTATATCATTTAGTTAGAGAACATTTAAAATCACATGATAAAAAAAGTAAATTATTTATTGTTCATAGACTAGATAAAGAAACATCAGGTATAGTATTATTTGCCAAAAACGAAAGAATTAAAACTATGCTTCAAAATAATTGGAACAAATTAGTTGATAGAAGATATTTAGCTTTAGTAGAAGGCAAAGTAACTAAAGAAAATGATACTATTGTTTCTTATTTACAAGAAACAAATACTTTACATGTCTATTCATCAGCAACAGGTAAAAAAGCTTCTACTTCTTATAAAAAACTAAAATCAAATAAAAAATATTCCTTACTTGAAATAAAAATAAATACAGGAAGAAAAAATCAAATAAGAGTTCACTTATCTGATATAAATCATCCTATTGTAGGAGATAAAAAATATAATGCTAAAACTAATCCTATAAATAGATTGTGTTTACATGCATATTCATTAAATTTTATTAATCCAATTAATAATAAGAAGTATTCTTTTAAAACAGAAGAACCACTTGATATAATAAATTTAATAAAATAAAAGCTGCATAATATTATGCAGCTTGTTCATTTGTATTTTCTTCTTCAACTTTTTGATCGTTTTTTAATAAAGTTCTTTTTTCTCTTGCTGTTAATCTAACTTTAGTACCATCTTCTAAAGTAACAACTTGAAGATTTAATTTTTGTTTATGTCTAGTAGCGTTTAAAGCGTGAGATCTTCTATTTCCAAACATTGGTTTTTTTCCAGTAACATTAACTGCCATAATATATCCCTCCTTCACTTAACTTAAGTAAAATTACTTGCTTATTAACTTTATCATAAAACTATAAATAAGTCAAACAAAACAAGTAAATTAACGACGTTTTTTTAATTCTAATAATTTCATAGAATCGTTTATCATATTATCAAACTCATTAGAAGCTACAAAAAGTTTAGGATCTTCTAACTCTAAGTTTTCTTTAATTTTTTTACTACCTTCATAATAATTAGATTCAAAATGAAATGATAAGATAGTGGAATTTGTTAAATTATCTATTGTATTATCATTCACATCTCTACATAGTTTTTTAATATCTTTTTTTATAGTTTTATATATTTCCTTTTGACCTTTATAACCTAAATCATAAAAACTTTCCATTTCTCTATATAGAGGGCTAAATCCAAGAACATGATATGACAATAAAGTATAGAAATGCCTCAAAGTATTTTTTCTTATTTCTTTTTGTCTTAATTTAATAAACTCAAGAAAAAGAAATACTAACTCATCATCCATTAAATTATTAACTTGATCATCATCAATTCCTGTAATATATAAAATATAATTCATTATATAATTTCTTGATTCGTCAGTAAAAAATTCCATACTAAACCTCCTGTATATAGTTGCTTATTATACCAGAATTTTATTTATTTGTAAATGAATTATAAAATATTCTAACTAATAATATGTTTATATACTATAATTTGTGTTAAAATAAGTTTAAGAAAGGAGGTATTTATGTATACACCACTTTATATAAAAACTAATTACTCACTTTTATCAAGTTTAATTAAAGTAGAAGATTTAATAGAATTCGCCAAAGCTCATAAGATACCTTCTTTAGGAATATGTGATAATAATATGTATATCACAATGAAATTTTATAAATTATGTAAAGAAAATAATATAAAACCTATAATAGGTTTAGAAATAAAAATAGATGATTATAAGATACTATGTTTCGCTAAAGACTATAATGGCTATAAAAGTTTAATAAAATTAGAAACTATTCAAAGTAAAAATAAAGTAACTTTAGAAGAATTAAAAACATATAATAATAGTCTAATTACTATAATTCCATATTTCTATAATAATGTATATGATAAAGTAAAAGAACATGTAAATGAAATATATATAGGTATTAGTAATAAACAAGAAGAAAATGAAGCAATTCATATTACTAATAATATAGTTTATATTAATGAATCTTTATATTTAGAAGAATCTGATAGTAAATATTTAAAATATTTAACTATGATTAGAGATAATAAAACTATTAGTGATGATGTAAAAGAAGAAAAAGATAAATTTATAAGACTAAATAATATATATAATTATGCATCTAATATATCATTAGAAAATACCAATATAATTGCGGATAGTTGTAATTTAGAATTTAAAAAAAATGATTTATTATTACCAATATATAAAGATACTAAAGGCTTATCTAGTTTTGAATATTTATATAATTTAACTATGAAAGGTTTAAATAAAAGATTTAATGGTAATGTAGAAAATAAATATATTGAAAGACTAAAATATGAATTAAATATTATTGAAAAAATGGGCTTTTCTAATTACTTTTTAGTAGTATATGATTTTATAAAATATAGTAAAAATAATAATATATTAGTAGGTCCTGGACGTGGTTCAGCAGCTGGAAGTTTAGTAAGTTTCTCCTTAGGAATTACTGATATTGATCCAATAAAATATGATCTTTTATTTGAAAGATTTTTAAATCCAGAACGCATTACTATGCCTGATATAGATACAGATTTTCCAGATGTTTATAGAGACCAAGTTATAGAATATGTAAAAAATAAATATGGAGAAAAGAATGTTTCTGGGATAATTACTTTTGGTACCTTAGGAGCTAAACAAGCAATTCGCGATGTATCTAGAACACTCAATATAGCGTTACCTAAAGTAGATGCAATATGTAAAACATTACCAACATTTTCAAAATTAAAATTAAAAGATGTTTATAAAGAAAATGAAAAATTTAGAAATTTAATTGATAGTGAAAAACAAACACAATTTATGTTTGAAATAGCGTCTTACCTAGAAGGATTTCCTCGTCATACTAGTATGCATGCTGCCGGTATTGTCATGAGTGAAGAACCATTAGATGAAGTTATACCTCTTGACTATAGTGATAACATGTATGTTACAGGTTATTCAATGGAATACCTTGAAGAGTTAGGATTATTAAAAATGGACTTTTTAGGTTTAAAAAACTTAACTACTATAATGAACATAATTAAAGATATTAAAAATAGTCAAGGAATAGATATTAATTTTTCTAATATTCCTTTAAATGATAAAAAAGCTTTAAAAATATTTTATGATGCAAATACATCTGGAATTTTTCAATTTGAATCAAGTGGTATGAGAAATTTCTTAAGAAAACTTAAACCAACTACTTTTGAAGATATATTTGCTGCAATAGCTCTTTTTAGACCAGGTCCAGCAGTTAATATAGACTCTTATATAAGGAGAAAAGAAGGAAAAGAACCAATAGATTATATTGATCCTAGTTTAAAACCAATATTAGAAAATACTTATGGAATAATAATTTATCAAGAACAAATTATGCAAATAGCCAGAACCCTAGCAGGTTATACTTTAGGTGAAGCTGATATTTTAAGAAGAGCAATGAGTAAGAAAAAATTAAATGTTCTTCAAAATGAAGAAGAAAAATTTATTCAAGGAAGTATTAAAAATGGTTATAGTAAAGAAATTGCAAAAAAAGTATTTGATTTAATTTTGAATTTTGCTAATTATGGATTTAATAGAGCGCATTCAGTTGCTTATTCAATAATTGCTTATAAAATGGCATATTTAAAAGCTTATTTTCCTAAAGAATTCTTTTCTAACTTATTATCATCAGTTATTGGAAGTGAAAGTAAAACAGAAGAATATATTTACGAAGCTAAAGCTAATAACATAAATATTTTAAAACCCGATATAAATATAAGTACAGATTATTATAAAGTAGTAGATGAAGGTATTGTATTTCCACTTTCTAATATAAAAAATATAGGAACAGTTGCTTGCAAACAAATATTAGATGCTAGAGATATATCATTTACAGATTTATATGATGCAATGTATAAATTAGTAAAAAATAATATTTCTAAAAAAATGATAGAATCTTTAATTTATGCATCTTGTTTTGACTCGTTCGGTTATAATAAAAAAACTTTAATAGATAATTTAGATGATATATTAAATTATGCAGAATTAATTGTTGATTTAGATCCATCTCTAGTAGAAAAACCAGATATAAAAGAAAAAGAAGAATATAAAAAAGTAGATTTAATTGAAAAAGAAAAACAAGTATTTGGTATATACTTAAGTAATCATCCTACTTTAGCGTATAAAAATATTTATAAAACTATAGAATTAACAGAAATAGATAAATATTTAAATAAACAGATAGATTTAATTTTATTAATAGAAAAAATAAAAATTATAGATACTAAAAAGAAAGAAAAAATGGCTTTTATAACTGCAAGTGATGATAAAAGAACTATAGAATTGACTCTTTTTCCAAGAACCTATAACTATTATTTAGATATTATAGAAAAAGGAAAAATAGTTAAAGTAAAGGGGATGGTAGAAAAAAGATATGCTTCTTTACAAGTAATAGTGTCAACTATAGAAGAATTAGATTAATTCTAAATTTATTTCTTTTGCGTATATAAAAAAAGTAAGTTATTATTAATATGAGGTGTAAATATGAATTGTAAAAGATGTGGAAGTGTATTGAATAAAGAAGATAAATTTTGTGGAGTATGTGGAAATAAAGTTGAAATGGCTAATAATATGGAAAGCAGTACAAATAATCAAAATATAGAAAATAATATAAATAATCAACAAATAGATCAAATTTATCAATATCAACAAGTTAATAATCAAGTTCCTAATTATAACACTCAAAACTATCAAAATACTCAAGTAAAAAAAGATGATAATGAAACTGCTTGTTTAATTTGTGGAATTATGTCATTCTTTACTTGTTGGATAGGTATAATTCTAGGAATTGTTGCGATTGTATTAGGATCTAAAACAAAAAAAGCAACTGGCAAAATGCCAGCAGGTATGATATGTGGAATAATATCTGTAAGTATTTATTCTTTAATTATCTTAGTTTACATTTTCTTAATTGCAATATCTATTGCTATGGAAATTTAAAAATATTAGAAAAAGAAAATTCTTGGTTTTCTTTTTTTTAATATTTATAAATATTGTGAAGTTAAGTAATTTGTTATATAATAATATTGGTGATTAATGTGACAATAAATATAAAACAGAATAAAATATCATACATACAATATGGAGAAGGTAAAGATATAATTTTACTCCATGGTTGGGGTCAAAACATAGAAATGATGAAACCTCTAGGAGATAAATTATGTTCTAAATATAGAATAACTATAATAGATTTTCCGGGCTTTGGTTTGAGTGAAGAACCACAAGAAGCTTGGTATTTAGAAGATTATAAAAATATGTTAGAAGATTTAGTAAAAGAATTAAAAATAAAAAAACCAATCTTAATAGGACATTCTTTTGGAGGAAGAGTAGCTATTAAATATGCCTCAGTAAATAAAGTTGAAAAAGTTGTATTATTAGCTAGTCCTTGTGTCAGAATTAAAGATAATAAAAGGGATTTAAAAACAAAAGTTTTAAAAAGTATAAAAAAATTACCAGGTATGAATAAACTTGGAGAATATGCTAAAAACTTTATAGGTTCAAGAGATTATAAAAATGCTAGTCCTAAGATGAGACAAATATTAGTTAATACAGTTAATGAAGATTTAACAGAGGATGCTAAAAAAATAAAAGTACCAACACTTCTTATATGGGGAGATCAAGATCAAGAAGCAACACTAGAAGAAGGAAAAATGTTAGAACAACTATTAGAAGATGGTGGTTTAGTTGTTTTAAATGGATTGACTCATTATGCTTACCTTGAAGCATTGCCTAGAGTGGCAAATATAATAGATGTATTTTTAGGAGGTAATAAATGATATATATTTTATTTATAATTTCTATAATGTATTTCATTATAAAAGAAGAAAAATCACTTCATATGCTTCAACAAAACTTATATAATGAAAATAATCGTTATATACATTGGATTAATAAAAATAAAAAAGAAACTATATATAATATTGATTTCATTAATATAATCTTATTATTTTTAACAATTATAGTTAATAATAAAATATTTGCAACTGTCATATATTTAATAATTATAGCTATATATATAATGTTAGCTATGTTATTATCTACAGATAAAAAGAAAGAACAAACAAAAAAACCATTAGTAATAACTGCTCGTATAAAAAGACTTATAACTACTATTACTATTTTATTTATAATTACTATTTTATTAACAATATTTGTTAATAAGGCATTTATTTTAATTACTTTAATTATGATTACATTTAACTATTATATTACTTATATTGCTAATGTTATAAATAAACCAATTGAAAAATGTGTTTATAATTATTATTTAACAAAAGCTAAGAATAAATTAAAATCAATGCCTAACTTAAAAATAATAGGTATTACTGGAAGCTATGGAAAAACAAGTAGTAAAAATATTTTAAGTGATATATTAAATATAAAATATAATGCACTACCAACACCTAAAAATTTAAATACTTATTATGGATTAATGATAACAATAAATAATCATTTAACTAAATTTGATGATGTCTTTATTGCGGAAATGGGTGCTTATGTAAAAGGAGAAATAAAAGGACTATGTGATTTAGTTCATCCTAAATATGGTATTTTAACAACTATAGGAACTGCTCATTTAGAAAGTTTTGGAAGTGAAAAAAATATTCAAGAAGGGAAGTTTGAACTTATTGAATCATTACCTAAAGATGGTATTGGTATATTAAATAGAGATGATGAAAAACAAGTAAGTTATAAATTAAAAAATGATTGTAAAATTATTTGGATAGGTATTGATAATAAAGAAGCAGATGTAATTGCAACTAATATAAAAACAACTAATAAGGGATATACGTTTGATATTAAATTTAAAAAAGCTAATAAAAAAGCAACTTTTGAAACAAAATTATTAGGAAAACATAATATATATAATATTTTAGCCGCAGTTGCGCTAGGTTATGAATTTGGAATAAGTATTGAAAAATTAGTACAAGCAGTAAAACAAGTTAAACCAGTAGAACATAGATTGGAATTGAAAAAATTAGGTAACTTTTATCAAATAGATGATGCCTATAATTCAAATCCAATAGGTGCGAAAAATGCTTTAGAAGTTTTATCCACAATGCCAGGAGATAAAATAGTAGTTACACCTGGAATGATAGAACTAGGTGATAAAGAAGAATATTATAATAAAGAATTTGGTAAACAAATTGCGACTATATCAAAAGCAGATTATGTTATTTTAGTAGGTAAGAAGAAAACTAAACCAATTTATGAAGGACTTCTAAAAAATGGTTTCAATGAAGAAAATGTTATTATTACTAATGATGTAGTAAAAGCATATACTATAATAAATAACTTAAAAGAAAAAAATGATATGTATGCATTATTTGAAAATGATTTGCCGGATACATATAATGAGTAGGAGGATATTATGAAAATTAAAGTAGGAGTTATTTTTGGGGGAGAAAGCGTTGAACATGAAGTAAGTATCATTTCTGCAGTTCAAGCAATGGATAAAATAGATAGTAATAAATATGAAATAATACCAATCTATATTTCAAAAGATAGAGAATGGTATACAGGAGAAATGTTAAGAGATATAGATACTTTTCAAGATATGTCTCTATTAAAAAGATACGCAAAAAATGTAGTTCTTTATTTTAAAAATGGAGAATTTGTTCTTCAAAATAAAAAAGGATTAAAAAAGATAGTAAATACTATTGATATAGCGTTTCCAATAGTTCATGGTACTAATGTTGAAGATGGAACATTACAAGGATATTTACAATCAATAGGTATACCATATGTAGGAAGTAATGTATATGCATCCGCTGTTGGTCAAGATAAAGTATATATGAAACAAATTTTTGAAAGTGAAAAATTACCAATAAAAAAATATACTTGGTTTTACGATAATGACTATAAAATGGATAGTGAAGAAGTTCTAAAGAAGATAAATAAATTGAAGTACCCATTAATAGTAAAACCTGCTATGTTAGGTAGTAGTGTAGGTATAAATAAAGCTAAAGATGAAGAAGAATTAATCAAAGCTATAGAAGATGCTATTAATTATGATAGTAAAATAGTAGTAGAAGAAATGGTAGAAGATTTGACAGAAGTTAATATAAGTGTTTTAGGTGATTATAAAAATCAAGAATTAAGTGAAATTGAAGAAGTAATACCAACTAAAGACATATTAACATATGAAGATAAATATATAGGAGATGGAAAAATAAAAGGTAAGTTAGGTATTAAAAATCCTAGTAAAGGTAGTAAAGGAATGCTTTCTGCTAATAGAAAATTACCAGCAACTATAAAAGATAATCTAAAAAAAGAAGTAAAAGAAACAGCTATTAAAGCTTTCAAATCTTTAGGATCATCTGGAGTATGTAGAATAGACTTTTTAGTAGATAATAAAGAAAATAAAGTTTATATAAATGAAATTAATTCTATCCCAGGTTCTCTTGCTTGCTATTTATGGGAATCAATCGGAAAAGACTATACCGACTTACTAGATGAAATGATTAATCTAGGAGTAAAAGCTTATCGTAAAAGAACAAGTAAAACTCATTCATTTGAAACTAATATTTTAAAAGGATATACTGGTTTAAAGGGTGCTAAAGCTCTAAAAGGAATTAAAAGATAGTAATAAGGAGAGTAAAATTTTATGTATAATGTAACTGAATCCACAGCTATAGCTTTATTAGGAAGTTTGGGAGTATTATTTTGGATTTTAACAATAGGTATAGCAGTTTTATGTGTTGTTATAAATTGGAAATTCTATGAAAAATGTGGTCAAGAGGGATGGAAAAGCATCATTCCAGTATATAATATTGTAGTATTATATCAAATATGTGGATTACCAGGATGGTATGTAGCTTTAGGTTTTATACCATGTATTGGTAGTATTTTAAGTATTATATTTGGAATTATGTGTTATATAAATATTGCTAAATCATTTGGTAAAAGTGGAGCATTTGCGGCAGGCTTAATCTTTCTAACACCAATATTTTTAGGAATTTTAGCATTTAGTCAAAATGAAAAATATAATGGTTCAGTAATTAAAGGAAATTAAAAGTTTTCTTTTTTTTTGTTTAATATTGTAAAATTTGAATTTAAATGATAATATAAATATATAATAAGAGGAGGTAATTAAAATGTATGATACTAGTTATGCAACTTACGGGACAAGCTCTAATCCAGCGGCTATAATAACAAGCGTATTTTCATCAGGAATATCAATTATTATAGGTTTAGGTTATACCTTGTTAACTATTGCGTCATTATGGAAAATATTTGAAAAGTTTGGAAAAGAAGGATGGAAAAGTTTAATCCCAATCTACAATATAATTGTTTTATTTGAAATTGCTGAAATGAAAGCTTGGTATGTAGCTTTAGCTTTAATACCTTGTGTTGGACCATTCATATTAATGATTTTTGTTATTATTGCTTACGCAAAGATTGCTAAAAAATTAGGTAAAGAAGGAGCTTTTGTTTTATTAATAATATTCTTTACACCAATCGCTTTAGCTTTATTAGCTTTTGGTAAAAATAATGAAATAAATAACAATAACCAAAATGTTCAAAATAATCAAATGAATAATTTCAATAATATGAATAATCAAAATATAATGGGAACAGATGAAATGTCACAACAACCAGTATTTAATCAACCAATTGCGCCAGTAAGTCCTAACAATGATCAAATGGCTCAACCAATAAATAATGATTTTGTTTCACCAACACCAGCAGTTGATAATCAAATGAATTCTCAAATTATTACACCAAATATAGAAACACCAGTTGCACCAATGGCTCCAGAAGCAAACAATGAAGCTCAACCAATAATACCAGTAGATAGTATTAATCCTACAGTTGAACAACCTGTTTCAGAGGTTACCATCACAGAACCAGTAATTGAAGAACAAACTCCAATCGCACCACCAGAAGAGCCAATATCAGTTCAACCAGTTACTGAAATGGAACAACCTACTATAACTCCAGTAGAACCAATTCAACCAGTAGTAGAACCAGTTGCTCCCGTGGCAGAACCTGCTGTTGAACCAACTCCAGCTGAACCAGTTGCTCCAGTAGCCCAAACTTCAGTTGTAGAAACTCCTGCAACTGAATCAACTGTTGATCCATTACAAAATATTGAACCACCAGTAATTCCTACAATTACTGATGATAACAATAATAACATTCAATAAGACAAGTAATAAAATATACTTGTCTTTTTCTATACAAAAACAAAAAATTAATTTATAATGTATTTGGTGATAAAAATGAATTTAGCAAAAGATTGGCAAGATTATGAAATAATAGATGCTTCTAATGGAGAAAAATTAGAACGTTGGAATAATATATATTTATTAAGACCAGATCCTCAAATTATTTGGGATAATGGAAATTTAAAAGATAAATATAAAAATATAAATGCCCATTATCACAGAAGTAAAAGTGGTGGTGGTTCTTGGGAAAATTTAAAACAAACCCCTGCACGTTGGACGGTTAAATATAAGAATCTAACGTTTAACATAAAACAAATGGGATTTAAACATACAGGATTATTTCCAGAACAAGCTGTTAATTGGGATTACATGATTGAGAAAATCACTAAAAAGAAAAAAGAAACAAATAAAGATATTAAAGTCTTAAATTTATTTGCATATACAGGAGGCGCAACAGTTGCTTGTCTTTATGCTGGTGCGGAAGTTGTTCACGTTGATTCTTCAAGAGGAATGATAGATTGGGCCAAAGAAAACGTTAAATCATCAAACTTAGAAGATAGAAAAGTTCGCTTTTTAGTGGATGATGTTATAAAATTTGTAAAAAGAGAAATAAGAAGAGGACATAAATACGACGCAATTATAATGGATCCACCTAGTTATGGAAGAGGTGCTAATGGAGAAGTTTGGAATATAGAAAAAGATTTAAATGATTTAATAAAATTATGTATGGATATATTAGAAGATAATCCTTTATTCTTTTTAATAAATTCTTATACTACTGGATTATCACCAACTGTTTTAGAAAACATTTTAAAACTAACTTTAGGTAAAAAATATAAAGGAAAAATAGAAATAGGAGAGGTAGGACTACCAATTAAAAATAAAGATTTAGTTTTACCATGCGGAATATATGGAAGATTTGAAGGATTTTAAATTAAATATATTATATGAAGATAATCATATTATAGTAGTCGAAAAAATAATTAATATTCCTTCTCAAGCAGATAGTAGTAAAGATATTGATATGTTAACTATTATAAAAAATTATATAAAAGAAAAATATAATAAACCAGGCAATGTTTATTTAGGACTAGTTCATAGATTAGATAGACCTGTTGGTGGAATAATGGTTTTTGCTAAAACTTCAAAGGCTGCCAGCAGACTTACAGAAAGTATGAAGAAAAATGAATTTCATAAAAAATATCTAGCTATTGTAAGAGGTACATTAAAAGAAAAACATCAAAGGCTTATAAATTATATAAAAAAAGATAATAATAATAACTCAATTATAACTACTAAAGAAGAAGGAAAATATGCGAAACTAGAATACGATGTTTTAAAAACAAAAAACAATTTAACCTTAGTAGATATAAATTTAATGACAGGTCGTCATCATCAAATAAGAGTACAATTCAAAAATATAGGACATCCATTATATGGTGATCAAAGATATGGTATACAAGATAGAAAACAAATTGCTTTATATGCTTATAAATTAGAGTTTATTCATCCAACAAAAAAAGAAAAAATGATCTTTACACATTATCCAACAGAAAAAATATGGAATGAGTGGATTGATTAATTATTGAAAATATAAATAAAAATATTGCTTTTATTTATATTTTTTGTTATCATAAATATATAATATGAAGAATAGTAATGAATAAAAAGGAGATGCTTTCATGACAAATTTTGATATGAGCTGGTTTTTAACTTTACCAGGTATTTTAATAATCGCAGGTGTAGTTTTATTATTAATTTCTTTAATACTATTTATTGTTTCATCTAAAGGAAAGAAAAATAAAAAAGAAAAGAGTGCTACTCCAGAAGAAGTACCAACTCCACCAGTAGTACCTACAGAACAACCTGCACAAGCAATTAATCCTCAACCTCAAGTTGAGCAACCAAATGAAGTAGTAAATAATGTAGTAGAGGCTGCAGCACCACAACCACAAGTTGCTGTTTCAGAAACTCCAACAGTTAATCCTGTTGAAAATAATGCGGATGTTACTCCAACTGAACAAGTACAACCAGTAGAACAACCAATTGCACAACCAACAGTTGAACCAGTGGTAGAAAGTCCAACTCCTGTTGCACCAGAACCAGTTATACCTGCAACAGATATAGATAAAATTGCGGAAGTTCCACAAGAGCCAGTAGTGGAAACTGCACCAGCTGAACAACCAACTGAAATATACGGAGGAGCTACTCCTTCTGTAGAAATTCCAAAAGAAGAAGAAAAACACGAAATATATGGAGGAGCAAATCCATTAGATAAAACTCAAACAATACCAACTATTAATCAATCAGCTCCTTATGGAGAACCAGCTGCGCCTGTTGTTAATGAACCACAACCAGTAGAACAACCAGTACAAAATACACAACCAGAAACACAAGCTCAACCACAAGAAGCTACCATAGTTGAACCAAAAGAAGATAAAGATGTTGAAGTTCTTTTATAGACCGACATCTTTTTTTTTGTTATAATTTAAGTGTAGGAGGATGTAAATATGATATATACAAAAGAAGTAGAAAATATGTGCAAAGTAAATAAAGGTACTTATCATGGTCCAGCTCCAATTCCAGAAGAAGGAAAATGGGTTCAAGCTAAAGAAATAAAAGATATTTCAGGACTAACTCATGGAATTGGATGGTGTGCACCACAACAAGGAGCGTGTAAATTAACATTAAATATAAAAGATGGAATAATAGAAGAAGCTCTAGTAGAAACTATAGGATGTTCTGGTATGACTCACTCTGCAGCTATGGCAGGTGAAATATTAATTGGAAAGACACTATTAGAAGCATTAAATACAGATTTAGTATGTGATGCTATAAACACTGCTATGAGAGAATTATTTTTACAAATAGTATATGGTAGAACTCAATCGGCTTTCTCTGAAGGAGGACTTGCTATCGGAGCAGGACTTGAAGATTTAGGAAAAGGTCATAGAAGTCAAGTTGGAACTATTTATTCAACTAAAGAAAAAGGACCAAGATACTTAGAACTTGCAGAAGGTTATATTGTAGAAATTGGTTTAGATGATGAAAATAATATTATTGGATATAAATATGTTAATATAGGAAAAATGATGGATAATATAAAAGCCAAAATACCTGTAGAAGAAGCAATAGAAAAAGCTAGTGGAACTTATGGTAGATTTAATGAAGCTACTAAAATTATAGATCCACGTGAATGTTAGGAGGTTATTATGGAATTATTTGAAAATTATGATAGAAGAATAGAAAATATTAACAAAGTATTAGAAGAAAATAATATTAAAGATTTAGAAGAAGCTAGAAACTTATGTATAGAAAAAGGATTTGATCCTTATAAGATAGTAAAAGAAATACAACCAATCTGCTTTGAAGATGCAGCTTGGGCATACACTTTAGGAGCTGCCATAGCATTAAAGAAGAATTGTGTTAAGGCAAGTGATGCTGCTAAAGTAATAGGTGAAGGTTTACAAGCATTTTGCCTACCAGGTAGTGTCGCAGCTGATAGAAAAGTAGGGTTAGGACATGGTAATCTTGCTAGTATGTTATTAAGTGATGAAACAAAATGTTTTGCCTTTTTAGCAGGACATGAATCTTTTGCGGCTGCTGAAGGAGCAATAGGTATTGCCAAAAGTGCTAACCTAGTAAGAAAAGAACCACTTAAAGTAATTTTAAATGGTCTTGGTAAAGATGCTGCTCAAATTATATCTAGAATTAATGGTTTTACTTATGTACAAACAAAATTTGATTATTATACAGGAAATTTAGAAATAGTTAAAGAAATACCTTATTCACAAGGAGAAAGAAGCAAAGTAAAATGTTATGGTGCTGATGATGTTAGAGAAGGAGTTGCTATTATGCATCACGAAAATGTTGACGTATCAATAACTGGTAATTCAACTAATCCAACTAGATTTCAACATCCAGTTGCGGGAACTTATAAAAAAGAAAGAATTGAAGCAGGAAAGAAATACTTTTCAGTTGCATCTGGTGGAGGAACTGGTAGAACACTTCATCCAGATAATATGGCCTCAGGTCCTGCCTCATATGGTATGACTGATACTATGGGTAGAATGCATTCTGATGCGCAATTCGCAGGAAGTTCATCTGTTCCAGCTCATGTAGAAATGATGGGATTTATTGGAATGGGTAATAATCCTATGGTAGGTGCTACAGTTTCAGTTGCGGTTAAAGTAGAAGAAGCTTTAAAAAATGCTTAAGGTATATATTGCGGGTTTTGATGTTTTTAAAGATAACTCTAAAGAAATAGAAAATGATTATAGAAATTATCTACAAAAACATAATATGGAAGGATTGTATCCCGCTGATAATAATCTATTAACATCTAAAAATATCTTTGATGCTAATATTGAACTAATAAATCAAGCTGATATTGTAATTGCTAACATAAATGATTTTAGAGGACAAGATGTAGATAGTGGTACAGCTTTTGAAATAGGTTATGCCTATGCTAAAAATAAAAAAGTATATGCCTATTTAGAAGATAATAGATCTATGACAGAAAAAATTGGTACAAAAGATAAAGATGGTTATAATGTAGAAAACTTTAATAATCCAGTAAATTTAATGATTGCGGAATCTGTAACCCAAATAGTAAAAGGAACTTTTTATGACTGTGTAGAATTTATAAGAACAGACATAATGAAATAAGTTCTTTTTTTTATACATTTAAATATAATTAAATGAAAGGAATGAAATAAAAATGGAAACATTAAAAGTAAGCAGTAAATCTAACCCAAATAGTGTCGCAGGAGCCTTAGCGAATGTGTTAAAAGATAATGATAATGTAGAAATACAAGCTGTAGGAGCAGGAGCGTTAAATCAAGCTATAAAAAGTATAATTATATGTCGTGGATTTGTTGCTCCTTCTGGGAAGAATTTAAAATGTATTCCTGCTTTCACTGATATCACTATAGATGGAGATGAAAGAACTGCTATTAAATTAATTGTAGAAGCTGAATAAGCTTCTTTTTCTATTATAAAAATCTATATTGTGTTATAATCTTATTATAATAGAAATAAAAATATAGGTGATAATATATGAATATAAAAATGGATACTTTAACACTATGTGAATTTGATAAAGACAACTTATCACATATGAAATTTTTAAAAAGTATGCTTACTGATAATAGTATCAAAGAACGTTTTCAAGGATTTTTACCTAATCTTAATAAAAAGACTGACAGATTTAGTTTGGGGAAAGCATATTTAGTTGCGGATGAGGATGAAATAGTAGGTTATATAGAAGCAAGTAATTATAATAAATCTGAAAAAGCAGTTTATTTAAGAGAAACAATAGATTCTACTAAAAGAAAAAAGAAATATGGACAAAGAGCTTTAAAAGAATTCACTGATTTAATATTTAAAACATATCCCGAAGTAGAAATAGCTAAAGCAAGAATTGTAAATGATAATAAAGCTAGTTTAAATATGGCTAAAGCTTGCGGTTTTAAATGGATATCAGATGATTATTATGGATTAGAAAATAAATACTTAAAAAAAGATAAAATAACTAGATATTAATAAAAATAGGAGGTTTAAAATGATAGATACTAATATTCCTGTATATGATTTATGTATATTATTGTCATTAATATTAAATGCTTTTGTTATTTCTATAATTGCAAAAAAATTTAATTATACAAAATTAGAAATTTTTATATTAATATTATATGAAACTGTTGGAATTATATTTGGTGGTAAATTATTGTCATTTATAGAAAATTATCCGTCATATAAGGGTGATATTGGATTTATGGTAGTTGGTTTTAGAGCTTTCGGAGCAGTAACAGGAGCTTTAATATTTATATACTTATCTAAATTTCAATTAAAAAAAACATTCAAAGAATTGTTATACATTTGTTTGCCATCAGTACCACTTATGTATGCGATTGGAAAAATAGGTTGTTTTTTAGTTGGTTGTTGTCATGGAATAGAGTATAGTAAAATAGGAAGTGTTGTGTATAAATATTCTTTTGAGGAAATAAATGGAATACAACTATTTCCAGTTCAATTAGTAGAATCTATCATATTTTTTATAATATTTATTTTTATAATGATAAGATATAAAAAAAATAAAATCAATGAGAAAACATTAGGCCTTATTCTTATACTTAGTGGTTCAGCCAAATTCATACTTTACTATTTTAGAATGGAACATTTAAATTCTATTTTTACATCACATCAGATTCTAAGTTTTATATTTATTATTTTAGGAATAGTTATTTATTTGTTACCTAAAAAAGAGAAAACATTATTAAAGAAATAGAAAGTGAAGTGGATTATCATGAAAAATAATAATTCAATAAATTATTTACTTAGTGGAGTGGATAAAATAAATGGATTTAATAAAGAACAAACTAAATATTTAAAAAAAGATATTACTGAAAATTTAAACATTGTTTTTATAGCTTCTGAATTTCAAAATAATGATAAAAATGATGTGATTGCTGATCAAATGTTAAAATTTTTCAAGAAAATAGACATTAATTTTAAAACACATTATATTATTGATAATCGTATAACGAAAAATGAAGCTAAAGAAATAATAAAAGGTTGTAATATTATATATTTATTAGGTGGAAATCCAAAAAAGCAAATAGACAGTATAAATGAATATTCTTTAAAAAAAGAAATAAAAAACCATAATGGAATTATTATAGGAACTAGTGCTGGTTCTATGAATCAAGCTAAAAAAATTACTTATTTAGATGAATTCAATAATATAATAAAATATAATGGTCTTGACCTAACGGATATATTTATATACCCACATTTAGATATGAATAATATTGATTATTTAAAAGAAATTATGAAGGTAAGTAAATATCAAAAAATATATTCTTTACCTAATGATTCTTTCATTAGAATAGAAAATAAAGAAATTGTGTTTATAGGAGATTATTATATATTAGGTTAAATTTATTATAAAAACGCTATATATTCTTTACTAAATAAAAAAAATACTTTATAATAATTTTATAAATCTTTGATGAAAGACAATAGTAATTTAATTATTTATAGAGAGTTATCGGTTGGTGGAAGATAATATTAATGATTACTTATCTACTTTCTAGAGAACATAATATGTTCCGGTTAATACCGTTATATTAATTAAGAATAAGCAGGATGGCACCGTGATCTATTCACTCCAGCAAGAATGCTTATTTTTTTTGGAGATGATATATTGAAAGACAATACAACTATAAAAACAGATGGTATCATAGATATTGTTTATAAAAAGAATAACTATGAAAATGATTTTGATATAGTTTTACATCAAACAGAAGAAGTAATCGGAAATATATGGTTTGATAAAGGAGAAGATAAAAAAATTGTTGATCTATATGGAAATGTTGGATATCAAATAAAAGAAGAATATCAACATAATGGTTTCGCTACAAGATCTTTAAATTTGATGAAAGAAATATTAAAAGATAAACAAGTAAAAGAAATGATTTTATCTATAGAGGTAGATAATGAATATTCTAGAAAAACAGCAAAAAAAGCTGGTGCTGTCTTATCATCAACTAGAATTATAAATACAGAGAAAAATAATCAATATAAATATTTAATATATAAATATAAAATAGGAGGTTGATATGGAAATAAAAGTAAAAGGAATTTATAAACACTATAAAGGAGATTATTATATAGTAGAAGATATTGCGACAAACTCGGAAACTTTAGAAAAAATGGTTGTTTATAGAGGACTTTATGAAGATAGTCCTTGTTGGGTTAGACCGATGGATATGTTTTTTGATGAAGTCAATAAAAATAATCAAAAATATAGATTTGAATTGCAAAATATAGAAAGTAAAAATAAATAGGAGGAAATAAATATGATAGATATTAATTTAATTAGAACAAATAAAGAAGTAGTAAAGGAAAATATTAAAAAAAAGTTTCAAGATGAAAAACTTCCTTTAGTAGATGAAGTAGAACAATTAGATCAATTAGTAAGAGCTAAAAAAAGTGAAGGAGATACTTTAAGAGCAACCAGAAATAAAAAAAGTGGTGAAATTGGTCTATTAATGAGAGATAAAAAGATAGAAGAAGCTAACGCTATAAAACAAGAAGTAGTAGAGATAAATGAAAAATTACAAACACTTGAAACAGAAGAAGAAGAGTTAAATAAAAAAATAAGAGATATTATGATGGTAATACCTCAAATTATGGATCCTTCTGTTCCACTAGGTAAAGATGATAGTGAAAATGTTGAAGTACAAAAATTTGGAGAGCCTGTTGTGCCAAATTATGAAATACCTCACCATGCTGATATAATTGCTAAATTTAATGGTATGGATAAAGAAGCTGCAGGTAGAACAAGTGGAGAAGGTTTCTATTACTTAATTGGAGATATTGCTAGACTTCATGAAGCTATGTTGACACATGCTAGAGATTATATGATAGATAATGGATTTACTTATGCTATCCCACCATTTATGATTCATAGTGATGTAGTAGAAGGAGTTATGTCTTTTCCAGAAATGGAAGCTATGATGTATAAGATCGAAGGAGAAGATTTATATCTAATTGGTACAAGTGAACACTCTATGATAGGTAAATTTAAAGACCAAATAATAAAAAAAGAAAATCTTCCAATAAACATGACTTCATATTCACCATGTTTTAGAAAAGAAGGTGGTTCTCATGGATTAGAAGAAAGAGGATTATATCGTGTTCATCAATTTGAAAAACAAGAGATGATTGTAATCTGTGAACCAGAAGAATCAATGGATTGGTATGAAAAAATGTGGAAATTAACAGTAGATTTATTTAGAAGTTGGGATATACCAGTAAGACAATTAGAATGCTGTTCAGGAGATTTGGCAGATTTAAAAGTTAAATCATGTGATGTAGAAGCATGGAGTCCAAGACAACAAAAATATTTTGAAGT
>JBJEXX010000083.1:0-9511 GCA_051886215.1 Bacilli bacterium
GGACTATTACCCCCGGTGGGAGAAAAAATATTTTTTAATAAATGTTATAGTAGATATTGATTTCATTATCATTTACTATAACTTTGTCTATTAAGTGTTCAATGATTCTTCTTTGTTCATCAAAGTCCATATCAAACCAAGTTGCTTTTAAATTCTTTATCATATTTAAAGATACTTTGTTATCTTTTTCTTTTTGCTCTGATTCAATCAATTTTTCTTCTATAGTTTCTTTCTCTTTTTCTAATTCATTTATTTTATTATTAGTTTCTTCCACAGCTATACCACTTGCTATATTATTTAATAGATTATTTATCTGTTTTGTTATTTCTTCAAGTCTCCCTCTATATTCATTCTTTACATTGACAGTTGCAATATTAAAAGTTTTCTTAAATAAATCTAAATCTAAACTCATTTTAAATAATTCTTCTAATACTGCATCCTCAACTTCAAATGTGTCCCATCTTTTATTATTACAATTAGGATCTTTAATATATCTTGGTTTACTTTTTTGTTGTGAATAACAGTACATAATTAATCTTTTCCCCCATTTTTGATATCTATACTTGGCTCCACAATGTCCACAAAATACTTTTCCAGATAGTAAATAATGTCTTTCATACTTTTCATGACTTCTAACTTTATTTACTCTTAAAATTTCTTCATAAAGTTCATCAGATACTACGGCTTCATGTTTTCCCTCATAAACTTCATCTTTATATGGAACTTTACCAGTATTAGTTATGGATAATATTCTAGTTTCAACTAATGATTCATCCATTCCAACTATATCACCAATAGCATTAAAACTCTTACCACTAATATAAAGTGAAATCATTTTATGAAGTAATTCTACTTGTTCTGGAATTGGTATTAATGTGCCTGTATTTCTATCATAACGATAAGGAAATGGTATTTTACCTCCGCCTCTCCAAAGACCTGCTTCAGCTCGTTTTTTTAGCCCTATACGAGTTCGTTCTAATATTGTTTCTCTTTCAAGTTGAGCAAATACTGATAATACACCAATCATTGCTTTACCAAATGGTGTTGATGTATCAAAATTCTCTCTCATTGAAATAAAACTTACATTATACTTATTAAATACTTCTTCAATTAAATATAATGTATCTCTTTGACTTCTTGATATTCTGTCTAACTTAAATACAAATACAGCATCAATTTTATGATTTTTACAATCTTCAATTAGTTTTTGAATTGCTGGTCTATTTAAATCTTTACCAGAATATCCACCATCAATATAATATTCAAACTCTGTATAGTCTTTGCTTTTTGCATAACTTAACAAAAATTCTTTTTGGGCATCTATTGAATATCCTTCAAGTTGGCTGTCGGTAGAAACTCTTGCATATAATCCCGCTTTTATATTAACTCCTCCTTATAAAGCAAGATTATAAGATTCCAATTACATTTTACCACATAATCGGATTTTATTACATGATGATTTTTATATATGTGCATATTTTTTAACAATCTCATATATAACCACATCTGTAATTTTTATCTCACTTGGATTAATTTTATTTCCATTTTTATCATAGTTATTCACAATTATCATAGGACACCTCTAATAATTTTTATGAAGTTTTAAAAACTATTATTCGTATTCCTTTAGCATTTCTACCATTTCCAAGTATTCAGGATCATCTTCACTTAAAGGATCTGCTTCACATCTTTTACCATTCCAAACCATAACTCCATCTTCATCATATCTTATATATGGACCTTTTCGCCCATTAATAATATCATCTTGATTATTTGATATATCTGTTACTTTTACATAGGTTACAATTTTATTATCTTTATCAGTATATGAATTTAAATATCCTTTTACAAATATTTTATTATTCTTATAAAAAAGATCCTTATAAATATTATAAAGATCCTCATATATATGAAAACTAATAAAACAATTAGATTTAATTTTAGCAAAAGTATTGCAAGTAAGTCCAAATGCTATATAGTTATTAAAATGCTTAATGTTGTTTATTTTACCAGATATTAAAACTTCGTTATAATTTATTTTTTCTATATCCATGTTAACACATCCTTTCTCTCATGATAATTAGAATACTAAATTATCTATTATATTATTTATTAAATTATTTTTTATATTATCTATTATGGTCTTAATTTATTCATATAGGGTATAAGAAAATATTCATATACCTATCTTATTTTTTTAATAGGGACTATATTAATAATTTAATATATCCCTCTTAAAATTTACTTATTGCTTATAAAAATTCTTCTTTGATAATCTACTGTCTTTGTTTTAATATAGTCTAGGCTTTTTAATTTACTAATAGTATTTGATATTGTGCTTTTTGAAAGATTTAATCTTTTACCAATATAATCGTTTGTGGCGAAACAATAACCTTTATCATTACTTAATGCTTTTACTAATCCATATACCACTTTATCTGTTGAATTTAATTTCTTATCTTCAATAACATTGTCATTAATTACGATACAACCCATATATTATTCCTTTTAATATTTTGTTTGGCATAGGCATTCTCCTTTCTTAAATAAAATTCCAATAAAAAAACTTGTATAAATCATACAAGCAAAAACGAGCTAAAGTAGAAGATATTTATAAGCCAATATTTTAAATCCCGCCTTGGTGGATTTCTGAATCTTATATTTCTATAAGATTTGAGATACTAATCTAAATCTCCGAACATTTAGTGTATCTCCATATCTACTTATCTAGCAGATATGTATTTCATACATTCCTCTTTTATATTCCTTATATATTAGTAGTTTTAGTTTTTCTAATATTTTTAGATTATTTCTAAACCCTACATTTGTTATTGGAATATACTTTTGGATATCCCCTATATTGAAGTGGAATACTGTTCTATCAAATCCTCTGCAATATAGATAGGAATAGATTTCTTTTGCTTCTGGTTTAATATTTTTATTATTCCAGATTGCATTGTTTGTTAAATCAAGTTGCTTTGGTTTCTTCATACATATTTTTCACTCCTTTCTGCATGTCCATTATCTCGGACAATATAAATATACCATTGTCCGGAAATGATGTCAATACTTTTTGACCGAAAAACTAGACAATTTAGTAATTATGTGATAAAATGTAATTACTGAAGGCAAAAAAGGAAGAAAGAAAGTGATTTTATGAATTCAGAAGAACTTAAGACTTTAATTGAAGATGCTAGAATTAAAAAAGGTATTTCTCAAAGAGAACTTGCTAAACAAACAGGTATTAGTAGAAGTACATTAAACGATTTAATTAATGGTAAAATTAAAAAAGTAGATATTGATGATTTACGAAAGATTGCTGAAACATTAGATATGTCTTTACAAAAATTATTAAAGACTGCTGGTTATGATGAAATGCTATTCTATTTTAATAAAGATAAATATGCAAATAAATCTAGTAAAGATTTAAAAGAATTAATAGAACAATATAAAAAATCTGAAATAGATTTATTAGATTTTGATTCTCAAAAGAGAAGAAAAATTAGTGATGCTAGACAAAAGCTATTTTATACAATAGAGCATTTACAAATAATGAAAGACAATAAAGATAGTCTATATACCATTGATAAAGCAATAGAAGATATAAAATATGCTTTTGAAGAATTAGAATTTGCTGAGCATAAATACGACTATAGTAAATTACCGAAGCAAAATTAAAAATCTCTTTTCGCAAGATTAGAGATTTTTTTATTAAAGAATACGGGGCACGTTTTGTTGCGAAGCAATGAAAGTGGCGATAGTATTCTTTCTTTTTTATGAAGTCGTAAGACAAATAAAAAAGGCATCATTACCACTTACGATTAGTTTGTAGTTATGATGCTTATCGGGTTTCAAAAGGGTGTCCCTTTGCACACAATCCTAGTTGGCAAAATGCCGACTTGGTAGTGTGTTACTATCTTGTCTTAAAGATAGTCTTTAATGAAAATCCATTAGTTATAAAATTCTTTTTGGATTTTTTATAGGAACAACAATTAAATTTTTAATTTATCTTAAATCCACATTTGCGATTAATTCATCAATCCAATAATCACAATAATATCTTAATGTTGGATTAGATTCAGATGATGGAATTTCAAAAGTTGCATTTCCTGAAGCAGAAGCTCCACTCTCAATACGATCAGAAGTAAACTCTGTATGAACTCTACTGGAAATCTTATCACCATTTGATAATAAAATTTCTAAATCCGAAGCACTACGAAGTTTTGGATCGTTAGATGTATTTCTTACGGTAAAACTAATTGTTATAAACTTATTACCAGAACTTGGTGATTTACCAGCTACTGTTCCTGGATAACTTACACTATTAACAGTAAATGCTTTATCTTCACAATATAATTCTTCGCCGATTTTAAAAGTATCTTTAGTTGTTTCAACATTATCAATAATTGAATATGGATAATATGTCCCGTTTTCATTTTTTAAACCCTTTAAATGATGATAATACCAAACTCCAACAACAATACCAACAATCATTAAAAATGTTAAAAACTTTTTCATTCTAGGCCCAACATTTATATTAACTTGAAACGAATTATTAAAACTAGGTCCTAAACGATTCTTATCCGTAAATGTTCTTCCACATTCATTACATGTGTAAACTTCTTCCTCATATATTATATTATTTTTATTTTTTTTACTAATTTCATAATCAACATTACTTGAGCCACATTTTATACATTTAATATTTGAATGATAAATCTTATTTGTTGCGGTATCTGAAAGATCTTCTCCACAATAAGGACATTTGTTATCTTTAAGAGCAATTTCATGACCACAATACACACAATACTTCATACTATTCACCATCCTCATTAATTCTTACTAAAACTTCTCTTGGTTTTGAACCATTTGCAGGACCTATGATTCCCCTATCTTCAAGTAAATCTATACAGCGTACTGCTCTATTATATCCAAGTCTAAATCTTCTTTGTAATAAAGAAGCAGAAGCTTTACCCTGACTAACTACAAAATCAACTATTTCATTATATAAAGGTTCTTCATAATCCTTTGTTTTATTTTCTAATTCAACATCATGACGGCTTCTCATAATATCAGATGAATATTCAACTTGTTGTTCGTTTATACAATAATTTACAACTTTTGTAATATCTTCATCTGGAATGTATGGAACTTTAAGTTTAAGAATTTTATTATTCATTCTTGAAGAATATAAAGCATTACCAAATCCACTTAATTTTTCAGCACCATTTTGATCAAGTATTATTTGTGAAACTTGTGAACTTGCAACTTTAAAACTTAATCTTGCTGGAAAATTTGATTTTGATACAGTTGGGATAACTCTTGCTGAAGGGTGATTTGCAGAAACAATCACATATACATTAACATTCCAACCATTACATGTAATATATTCAATTGAATCATTAATTTCATCTGTTACATTTAATGTACTAAAATCATCTATAATAATTACAATATCTGGAATCTTTTTATCATCAGATAATTTATTATTTAATAAATCAATATTTTTTACATTCTCTGTTCTAAGTTTTTCAGTTCTATTCTCAATTTCAATACACATTTTTTGTAGTACTATACTCAATTTTTTTGAATCAGTAATTACTGGACATAATAAATGTGGTATTCCATTATATACTGCATAATCAACTTTTTTTGAATCGTAAATAACAAGTTTTAAATCAGAAGGTTTTTTAGTTAAAAGAAAACTTGTTATAATAGTATTAATATAAGCTGTTTTACCAGACATTACTGTACCACCTATTAACATATTAGGCATACTTCCAATATCCTCTATTATTAATTCTTCTTGCTGTAATCCTATTGGAATAAATGTTTTATTTTGGCTTCTCATTTTCTCAATAAAAGGTATAGTACTTTTTGATTCATCTGAAGATAATAAATTTATTTTAGGTAACTTATATTCCTTATTTTGAATCGTTGTAACTATTGCTTCTTCGTTTTTTGATAAAGATTTAGAAACACCATTATTTAATAATTGAGATACATCAGTTACTATAATCTTTTCTTTTTTATTTTCTATTTCTTCATCAACTTTTTCTTCTTTCAAAATACCTTTCGTTTTTGCCAAAATTTTATTAAATTGATTTCCAAATAGTATTAAATTACTTTGTATATCATCAGATAATTTATGATTTGAAAATTCTACTACTGTATTAATGCCATTAGGAGATTTAATAGTAAATTCTCCATATTTACATACTGGGAATCTTCTATTTCCAGAGAATCTTAAATCTCTTCCACCATCTTGATTTGCATATCTCCAAGTGTAATCAACAATTTCAGCATCATTACATACTCTTTCAGATTCAACAAATCTAGTGGTTTTAATTCCTAAAAACATGTCATTATAAGTACAACCAAAAACTTTTCCAAATGGTCTAAAAACTAGCACTCTATCTGGGGTAAAAAACATTTTTTGGTTTCTTAAACTTAAACCATATACATTTATATTTGTTTTTATAAACCATGGCATTTTAGAAGTTATATATGCTGAATTTCTATTTATATTATGACCAGCACCTGCATTATACTTTGTATTATATACTCTAGTTGAAGAACTTACTTGCCATATTTTTCTTGATTTTGAGAGTATTATTAAAACTTCTTTTAATGAATTGTACATTTTTCTACTTTCATCATCAAATTCATAATATAATCCAATTTTATTTGATCGTGCAATTATTATTTTTATAATCACACCTGCAAAGAATGATAAAACGAATCCAGGATATAGCGGAATTAATAATGTTAACAATAATAAGAAATTAGCTAGTCTATTAAGTAATAATACTTTATTTATCTTTTTCAATATTGGATCATTCTTTTTTAATTCATCAATTGGAATATTCTTAAAACTTTCTGTTTCACCAGTATATAAACCTGTTTCACTGTTAGTGTTTCTAGAGTTTTTACCTTGTTGTTCAACATAAGAGATACCTGTACCAGGTATAGAATATGTTTGTCTTGTTCCTCCGTTTGCAAGTTTGGTTGTTCTATATCCAGGAAATCCCCAACTATAACCGATACCTGACTTACTTAAATTTATTCTAAATCCTAATCCTAAATTAATACTTTTCCTATATCTCCAACCCATATCATTCACCTCTATTTAATTTTTTTAATAAACTTTCTTTTTTATCATTCATAGTTGTATTACCAATGTACTTATTTATTCCATAACTAATAGCTACATCACAAAGAGTTATTGCATCTTTATAATTTTTTTCTTTTTCATAAAATGAAATCAATTTTTTAAAAATTGGATATCCCGTAACTCTTTTGTCGCTATACTCATATTTTCCTTGAAATCCAATACAATTCAATTCTTCATAATATTTCATAATTTTAGGAAATAAATTAATATCCGATAAGCAATTCGTTACAAACTCTTTTTTGCTACTTTCTATATCAATACTTTGTTTTATATTATTTTCATAAAAATCTATTTCTTCTAAAAATTCTCTATGATATTGAAAAATATTCTCGTATTTCTTTCTTAATTGCATACCTTTTTCTTCTAATTCTGGGTGATATGCTCCATTTATAAATCCACTTTGATAACTATCATATCCATCAAAATAATGTTTATTTATTCCTTTTTTCTTATTTTCAAGTTCCAATAAATAACTATCAATTCCTTTTTGATAATCTATATTAGTTATATAATTATGAGTTTTTTTACCATCATTTAAAGTTTTGATTGCTTTATCTAAATCATTTCTTTTTTTATAATACTTTGCTAATAAGACACAACCATTAGGAATTAGTAAATTAAGTTCATTGATTCTTTTATATGTAGATTCTTCATTATCATAATCTTTTAAATGGCAATATGCTTGTGCCAAATATTGCAACATATTTGCTATATGAACTTTTTTGCCATATTCTATACCATTTTCTAATGATGAAGCTAAATTAATGTATGCTTTTTCATACAATTCATTATCTAAATAATAATTAATACTATTTATTCGCTCATTAGAATATTCAACTTTATTAAACGACCATGATAAAGCTTTTAAATATCTTGTTTGTGGAGTATCCATACTACCACACAAATCAACAACTCTTTTTAAAACTTCTGATCTGTCATTATTAAGTTCTTTCCATATAGACTCGCATTCTTCTTGCTCATCTTTAGTCATTACTCCACCTGCATAAAAAGTTGACATTAATAATTCAGCAAAATTTGGATCTACTCTCATAAAAATCCACCTCATTTAAAAACACTAATTATCTAATTCTAATTATATCATAAAAATTGTTATATTTATTAATAGATGATACCAAATTGTAAGTTTAGGGGTACTGCTAATTTTACTACTTTACTACTAATCTTCTATGTTATCTTCTAAACTATCATTATATTTAATACAATATGATATTGCTACTAATCGTAAAGCAATCCAAACCAATGAATCAAATATTTGATTATTATTTATATTAGAAGAAAGACAATAATTTTTAATATCATCAACATTTATAGGAAATTCTAAAGTTCTTTCATTTCTTCCTATTGCTTTGAATAATAAATCATCAGCTATTTGATCACATTCTGAAACTATATCAGAGTCATCATCATAATATTTAATAAAATAATCAGTTATATCATCAACTTGCTTAAATACTTTTCTAATTTTTTTATCATCTTTATCTTTTAATTCATTTAATTGATTATTTATTATTTCTTCAATTACTTTTTCTTTTTGTTCACTTTTCAAATTATTAATAATTATTGTTAGTTCATCTAAAGTATATTCTTGAACTTCAATTACCTTACTTAAATTAGATGTCATCTTAATAGTGATTTTATTTGCAAAATCTGTATTTTCGTTTTTCATATTTTAGCTCCTTTTCTTAAATCCTAAACTTACCTTAATTATTATATCATAAATTATTCATTGTGTCGTACTTTTGTGAATATTCACTTATTAAATGGGAAAATTAATATGGTGATATATATGGTAGATAATAATTTAAGATATTGTAGAGAAGAATTAGAAATGACTCAAGAGGAATTGGGTATTATATTAGGGGCTAGTAAACAAACTATATCAAATTGGGAAACAGGTTATACACCAATACCTTTAAATAAATTAGTAAGATTTGCTAATTTATATAATTATTCATTAGATTTTATTGTTGGATTCACAAGAAAGAATATTAAATATAACAAAAATATAAAACTAGATAGTAAGTTAATTGGAAAAAATCTTAAATTATTAAGAGAAAACTTAAATTTAACTCAACAGGAATTATCTGATAAATGTAATATTTATCAATCTACTTATAATCATTATGAAACAGGATATAGTCTAATTAAAATAATTCCAGCTTATTCAATTTGTAAAACATATAATATTTCATTTGATTGGTTAGTAGGTAGAACTAATAATATAAAAATAAGCAAATAAAAAAAAGCGAGAGTATGTTAATTAAAACATATTCTCGCTTTTATAATACATTTAATGAATAACAATAATCATATACA
>JBJEXX010000084.1:0-9329 GCA_051886215.1 Bacilli bacterium
ATTGTTAAATCTAAAAATTCTTTTTCTTTTTCAATTCCTATATATTTTCTATTTAATCTATTAGCAACAATTCCAGTTGTCCCACTACCATTAAATGGGTCTAATATTAAATCACCTTCATCAGTAGATGCTAATATAATTTTTTCTAATATTTCCATTGGTTTTTGAGTAGGATGTTTTCCACATTTTTTCTCACTTGGTTTAGTTAATGAAGATTCCCAAACATCTTTCATTTGTTTACCATCATTTAATTCTCTCATCAAAGAATAATTAAACTTGTGTTTTGCATTTTTTATATCCTTTTTAGCCCATAATATTGTTTCAGTAGAATGAACAAAAAATCTACAACTAATATTAGGTGGTGGATTTAATTTTTTCCAAGTAATATTATTAATTATTTTAAATCCTTCTTCTTCAAGAGCCATTCCAATAGAATATATATTATGCATTGTTCCACTTATCCAAATAGTACCATTATCTTTAAGTAATTGATAACATAATTTAATCCATTTTCTATTAAAGTTATGCTTTTCTTTTATACTTAAAGATTTATCCCAATCACCTTTATTTACTGATACCATTTTTCCACCACTGCAAGAAATACCGTCACTAGACAAAAAATAAGGAGGGTCTGCAAATATCATATCAATACTTTTAGGTTCAATACCTTTTAGTATTTTAAATGAATCACCTTGTATAAGTATAAAATCTTGTTCTTCATAATAATACTCCTTACTCATACACTACCTCCTATATATATTATACACTATTTATTACTCAAATCCCTTTTTATTCTCGTAATTTGTAATAATTACTTCTTCTACTTTACCTCTTTTCTTTCCATTTGCATTTATATTTCTTTTTGCCTCTATCACATGAATATTAAAATCTTTATATAATTCATTTATTAAAGTTGTATTATGATTAGATAACATTACATAACATCCTCTATCAGATAATTCTTTAAATACTCTAGCAAGTCTTTTTTGTTCTTCTTTTCCAAAACCATCTTCAGTATAACTATTAAATGTTGCAGTATCGGAATCATATGGTGGATCAAAATAAATAAAGTCTCCTTTTTTTGCATCTTTTACCGCTTCTTCAAAATCAACAGACGATAACTTAATATCATTATAATTTAAATAACCACATATAATACCTAAATTTTGTCCTTCATAAGTATTTACTTTAGTTTTCTTACCAAAAGGTACATTAAATTCATTTTTACTATTAACCCTATATAAACCATTAAAACATGCTTTATTTAAGTAAATAGTACGAGCAGCTCTTTTATAATCTGCTAATTTATTAAATTTATTTTTATCTCTATCAATATTTCTAATTTCATAATAATGTTCTTCTGAATGTTCAGTTTCATGATGATTTAATTCTCTACACATTGCTTCAAACTTTTTTTCATCTTTAATACATTCATAAACATTAATCAGTTCTTTATTATAATCATTAATAACTGCTTTTTTAGGTGATAATTCAAATAATAATGCTCCACCACCAACAAATGGTTCGTAATAAGTATTAAATTCATCTGGAACATATTGTTTTAATTTATCTATTATCTGCCTTTTTCCACCAGCCCATTTTACAAACGGTCTTCCCTTAATCAATTTTATCACCTTCACTTTCATCAATTTTAATATGATATTGTTCATTTAACGAATTAATTCTATATTTCCCAATAGTTGTATATTGTTGCATTATTTTTTGAGTAGTAGAATATAGTTTTTCTTTTACTGACTTGTCTATAATGATTGAACATTTTTCCCATATAATATGACACCAATGCCATTGATTTTCAGAAATATCACCATTAATATTAGGAATAAAAAAATCATTTTCTTCAATCAATTTAATTAATTCATTTCTTGTTGGTTCATCAATCAAATAAGTGTTACTCAACGAATCAAATAAATCTCTTATAATTTTGTCATTATATTCTCCAATTTTTAATAGTTGCTTTATTTCTTTAATTAATTCAACAAAATAATGAATTGCCAACTTACTTTTTAAAAACTTATAATATTTTTCCATATCTTTGTGAGAAAGATGAAAAGGAATAGTCCTATCAATTAAATTATATAGTGTGTCATCAATAACTACATTTGATACATATTTCTCAATAGCAGATAAAATTTCCTTTTCTTTAAATATATTAGACTTATTTATTTTTTCAGCCCAAGGGTATAAATCATTCAATTCCTTAAACCACACATTTACATCAAGTTTGTTATTTTCATTTTTAATATTATTATTAACAAAATCAAGCAATCTTTCCTCTACTTCTTGTTCACAGCAATAAAATATATTTTTCTCGCTAGTAGTTATACTATATTTACCAACATAGTAGTCTAGTGTTTTTTTATAATTTAATTCAACATCATAATCGTTATAAATATTTATTACTGGTTTTATAATACTAATTTTACCACTTAAAAAATTATCATTAAGATAGTATTTTAAAATACATTCTTCTAAAGAACTTGAATTTTCTAACCTATAATATAAATCATCACAATCTTCTATAACAATAGCAAAACATATTTTTATTAATTCACATTTATCAGAATGTTTTAATAAATCATTATTGAATGTTTCAAAAAATATCTTAGTGAATAAAATTGCCTTTTTTAAAGTTCTTAAATTTTTAATTTTATGATTAGATAAAATATTTTGAATTACATCATAAAAATCATCATTACTAATTATTTCTTCAATAGAATTAGTCTCTAAAAGTTGTCTACTTATTGTATTTACAGCATCTTCAGAATATTTTGTAATATTATATGTTTTGTTAATAACCTTCTCTTTAAAACTATTATAATCGTCCTTTTCTCTTATTTTTTCTTCATTTGCGACTACAATAATTTTAATATTTTTTATCTCCGTTAGTGACTCTATAAAACCTAGCAATTCCTTTATATTAATATTGTCACTTTTTCTTTCCAAATCATCTATAACTAAAATTAAATTTTCTTTCTTTAATTTCTTTTTTATTTTTTCTTCAATGTCTAGACTAATATTTGGAATTGGTAAAGTAAGAAATGATATTCCAATATCTCTATTTGAATTATTTTTTAAAAATTTATTAAAACTAGCACCGAATTTATTTAATTCATAATAAATAGCATGTTTTAATCCTTCTAATTTATCTATACCAAATAACGAAACATAAATATGATCTTCATTTTCTAATATTTGTTTTAAATAATATGTTTTACCAATCCCCCAAGAACCATTAACAAGAATAATGTTATAGTATTTTTTAAATTCATTATCTAACTTATCTTTTAATTCTGTAATAACCATTTTTACACCTCCCTGATATAGTTTTAATTCCATTTTATATTATACCATGTAAAAAGACATTTTTCTTCAAAATGCCTTAAATTATTTCATATTTATATAATTATTACTCATTATTCCCCATAAAAATTGTATCTCCTGTTACATTATATGACAATCATTTATAAAATTACTCGTTTTTAATATAAACATTAAATATATTTTGATAATTATATTTAAACTCATTTTTATTAATAATTTTCTTTAAACCAAGATATCTATTATACATATACAAATTATCTTCATCTATAAAATAAATATAATCATTTATTACTTTAAATTCTTTTATGTCATCTGCTTTGAATAAAAATACAGGATTATCCATATTTTCTTTATAAGTCATATAAACTAGGTTATCAGACGTTATAAAATAATATCTATTTAAATATTTATAACTTTCTTTAATATCATAATTATCTTTTAAAGAAAGTTCTATATTATTTTCAAAATACATTTCATTGTTTTTTAAATCATATATATTTACTATTTCTTTTTTATTGTTTTTAAAATAAATACCATTTTCTTCTTTATTACCAACTTCTTTAATTTGGTGTTGTTTATAATCATAAATATATTGTATTAAATTATCTTTATCCATAATATAAATATCATTAGCAATAACACCATTAATATATGAATCAAAAGAAATATTTTTTTCTAAATCATATTCTTTTTCTTTCATATTATCTAAATTTATTTCAATAATTTTATTAAATTCAAACTTATTATCATAACTAGGATTAATATATTTGTTTCCTACTAAAACACCTAATTTATTATTATAAATATCACTATCACTTAATTTAATAGAGTTATATTCTTCCCCTATTATATCTATTCCTTTATAATTCCATATAATTATTTTTGTATTACTAACTAAATTATTATAATAAATTTTCATATTATTAAATTCTTTATATTTATTAGAATCTTTATAATGATCAATACCTAAATCTTTAACAAATCTTTTTACTAATTCGTTATCTTTAACAGAATAATAGTTATAATATTTTCCATTTTTATTACAAATTATTTCCCCATTTATATTATCTTTAAAGATAGGATAAATACAATAAATCTCTTTATTATAAGCAGTTTTAATGTCTTTTACTATTCCCATTTTTTTATGATAATTAAAATCATTTATAAAACTAAATTTATATTTCTTATTACTTATTTCAATGTAATAATTATTATTTTTAGTATATTTTTCATATATATTAAAATCATTTATTTTATAATTCTTTTCTTTTATAGAAGTATTAAAATAAATAATAGTTTTTACTATAAATAAACTAAGAATTATAAATATAAGAATTTTTAATATATTTTTTATTTTTTTCATAAGTACTCCTAATATAAAAAGGAAGATTGCTCTTCCTTAGTTTATTCTTTAATTAATTCATGAGTTTTAAATAATTCAACTACGTCAGAGATTTCACTTTCTCCTGAAACAGAATCTATTATTTTGTCATTTTGTACTATTAAAATAGTTGGTGTACCAAATCCTTCATCAAAGAAATCATCACTTGCAACTAATTTATCATAATCAGTTCCTTCTTCATCAAATTCATCAGTATTTAAATAGTTAATTTCAACACCATATTTATACTTAATATATTTCATTCTTGGTGTTTGTACTACACAATGTGAACATGTTGGTCTAGCAATATATATAACAGATACATCACTACCAGCTTTTAAAGCTAAATAATCGTCTACTGTAATATTCTTTAATTCAGCTTGTTCTTCTTCAGAAAAAGTTTCTGGTTCTACAAATTTTTCATTTTTATTTTCACTGATTGCAAATAAGATACCAAAAAGTGTAAGTACTAATATTGCGATTATTAATGCTTTAGTAGAATTGTTTTTACTTTTTTCTTCTACTTTACTTTCTTCTTTAATAACTTTTATTTTCTTTACTTCAGCCTCTTTTTTTACTGGAGCTTTTTTAGTAGTCTTAGTTTCTACTGGTTTCTTTGAAGTTGTTTTATTAGTTGTATTCTTCTTAGTAGTAGCTTTTTTTGAAGTACTTTTTTTAGCAGTTGTACTCTTCTTAGTAGTAGTTGTCTTTCCAGCCACTTTTTTTGTGTTTTTTGTTTCTTCTTTACTCATTTTATCCCTCCTAATTAAAATTATATCACAAAACCTAGTAATTTAAAGAAAAAAATGTACTTTTGTCAAATAAGATACGATTCATTATATTTTTTATTTTTCTAGCATATCTATTATTGATTGGAGGCAAAAATGATAAAAATTGGACTAGTAAAAGGATTATTATATTATGATAATAAAATATTTTGGGAAAGTTTTTTTAAATATTTAAATATAGAAACAATTACCAATAATGAAACCACTAAAGAAACAATAAATATAGGTAAATCAAAATTAAATGATGAAGCATGCCTATCTACAAAAATATTTCTAGGTCTTGTAGATGAATTAAAAGATAAATGTGATTATATTTTAATACCTAGAGTCGCTACTGTTAAAAAACATGAAAAGATGTGTACTAATTTTTATGCTTTATATGATGTGGTTAGAAATATTTATCAAGATGCTAACTTTTTAGATTATAATGTAGATGTAAAATTTAACATAACAGAATTTAACTCTTTCTTAAAACTTGGAAAACAATTAAAGATACCTAAGAAAAAAATAAAAGAAGCTTTTAAATATGCCAAAGAAAAGCAAAAAATATATGATTTAAATCAAATATTAAAACAAGAAACTTTATTAAAAACAAAAAATAAAAAAATTTTATTAGTTGGTCATTCTTATAATACTCATGATAGTTTTATTTCTAAAGATATAGTTTCTTATTTAAAAAACAATAATATAACTATTATATATGCAGATATTTATAAGTTAGATATAGATGATTATAAAAATATATCTACTGATTTATATTGGACTAATTCAAAATTTTTATTAAACGCAATTAATCATTATAAAAATAAAGTAGATGGTATTATTTTACTTAGTACTTTTCCATGTGGAGTTGATTCACTTGTAAATGAATTGATTATAAGAAAAATAAAAAAACCTATTTTGAATATTACTATTGATGAATTATCGTCTTCTAATGGTTTAGAAACCAGATTAGAAAGTTTTATAGATATAATAAAAGAAAGGAATATTATTTATGAAAAGTAAAAAAATAAGTTTTCCTCATTTAGGAGACTATTATGTTCCTATAAGATATTTATTAAATAATCTAACTAATTTAGAAGTAGTACCATCTCCACCTATTACTAAAAAAACAATAGAACTTGGTTTAAAATACGCACCAGAAACCATTTGTTTACCTTTTAAATATAATCTTGGTAATTTTATTGAAAGTTTAGATAATGGTATAGATACTTTAATTACCGCAGGTGGAGGTTGTAGATATGGTTATTATGCAGAACTACATGAAAAAATATTAAGAGATTTAGGCTATAAATTTAATTTTATAAAACTCATAAAAAATGATCATTTAAGTATAAAATATGCTTATCAAATAATGAAAAAACTAAATCCTAAACTTAATTTTTTTAAATTTATTCACTACGCTAAAAATACTATATTTATGATGAATAGAATGGACAAAATAGATAATTATATTAGACTCAATAAAGGATTCGCAATTGATAGAAGTGCTTTTGATAAATTAAAAAAAGAATATTTATATCAAACTAAAAAAAAGAAAACTTGTATAGGTATTTGGTTGTGTGAAAGAAAATATTTAAAAAAATTTAAAAAGATTGAAATTAATAAACCAAAAGATAGATTACGCATTGGAATAATTGGAGAATTATTTACTTCTATGGAAACTAATGCCAGTTTTAATTTAGAAGATGTTTTAATAGATATGAATATAGAAGTAAAAAGATATACTAATTTAACTTATCTATTATACGAAAAGTTTTTAAAAAAGAAAAAAATTCATAAAAAAGTTAAAAAATATTGTAAATATTCATTGGGTGCAGATGGTATGGATAATGTATATAGATGTATTGATTTAAAGGGAAAAAAATATGATGGTGTTATCCATATTAAACCTTTTGGTTGTACTCCGGAAGTATTTGCCTACTCTATTATTGATAAAGTATGTGAAGAATTAGATATTCCAATTATTTATTTTTCCTTTGATGGTTTAACACAAAAAGAAGCATTTCAAACTAGAATTGAAGCATTTGTAGATATGTTAAGAGATAGAAAGGAACACAATTTATGAAAAAAGCATATTTAGGTGTAGATATAGGAAGTATTTCTACTAAAGGAGTTATTATTGATGAGGAAAATAATATATTAGCTAGTACTTATGGGGAAACTAATGCTGACCCGATAAACGCAACTAAGAGAGTTTTAAAATCATTAGAACAAGAAATGCCCAAAGATTATAAAATTGTAGGAGTTGGAACGACAGGATCAGCTAGAAAATTAATAGGGAAAATGTTAGGAGCTAATATTGTAAAAAATGAGATAACAGCTCATGCCACAGGAACATTGTCAAAATATCCAAATGTTAGAACAATATTAGAAATTGGCGGTCAAGATTCAAAAATAATATTATTAAAAAATAAAATAGTTACTGACTACGCTATGAATACTTTATGTGCCGCAGGATGTGGAGCTTTTCTAACTAGTCAAGCCAAAAGATTAAACATACCGATAACGGATTTTGGAAAAATTGCTTTAACTAGTAAAAACCCTACTCCAATCGCAGCTAGATGTACTGTTTTTGCTGAAAGTGATTTAATTCATAAAGCTCAAGCTGGATATAAAAAAGAAGATATCATTGCGGGGCTTTGTAATAGTATTGTCTTAAATTATTTAAATAATGTCGCCAAAGGAAAGAAAATAGTTCCCCCTATTGTCTTCCAAGGAGGAGTTAGTAAAAATATTGGTGTAAAACATTTCTTTGAAGAAAATTTAAAAGAAAAAGTAATAGTAGATAAAGATTCCCATCTTTTAGGATGTTTAGGTATTGCTATACTTTCAAAAAAAGAAAAAGAAATAGATTTTTCTTTTGATATAAATAATTTTACTTTTAAATCATATGAAACTACATGTAAGGGATGCCCTAATAGATGTGAAATAATTTCTATAAAAAAAGATAATAAATTAATAGATAGTTGGGGAAATAGATGTGAAAAAGGTACTATAAAAGTATAAAAAAAGAAAATCTATATATAAATATTATATCAATTTATAAAAATCATCTATAGGAAATAAAATATTTATGTAAAAAACACTTATCAAAATTTTAAAAAGTACGATTTGACATACTAATTTAAATAATTAAAATATATGACTGGAATACTTAATATTAGGTGTTACCTCTAGATATGGAGGTGAAACATATGACTAAAAGAGAAATATTTCTTTTTATAACTATTATGTTTCTTTTATTTATCATTCTAAGACTGATATAAAAAAATCAGGAGGTTTGGTAGAAAAAAAACACCTAACATAAGTTGGGTGTAACCAAAAACAGAGGTAACACTTAACCGAAAATAAGTGTTCCACTTTTATTTTATGAAGTTTCCTTCATTACATACTGAATATATCATAATTTAATAAAATTTACAATATGTTAATAATAATTTCACAAAAACTACACTTGTATAAAATATAATTAAATGCTAAAATTTACATAGAGGTACAATATGAATGAAGATATAAGAACATTAAAAACATATAAAGCATTAGAAACTGCTTTATTTAGTGAATTAAAAGAAAAATCTTTTGAAGAAATAAAAATAGTAGATTTATGTAAAAAAGCTAATATTCATAGAACTACTTTCTATTCTCATTTTAATGATAAATATGAATTATTAGAATATTCTATAAAAAATTTACAAAAAGATTTAGAATCTAATATAACTAATACTAAAATATATATAAATATTAAAGAATATTATTTAAATTTAATTTCGATATTTTTAGATAACTATTCTTATCAAAATATTTTTCCCCTGTCT
>JBJEXX010000085.1:0-9316 GCA_051886215.1 Bacilli bacterium
AAAATATATCTAAAACTATTTTAATTTAACTATTGACTATTACCAGATGTTCTTTTTTTATTATATACAAATATCTAAAACTTTACAAATTAATATTTTTGTGGTATAATTTGCGCATCAGGTGATATTATGGATAATAAAGAAAATAAGATAATTAAATTATATAATGAAGGAAATAGACCTAGTAAAATTCGTATAATGATGGGGAAGGAAATCTCTGTTGAAGATATTACTGCTATTATTGACAATTATAGAAGTAATGAATATTTAACTAAAGAAGTTTCGGGTATTAAATATGATAATATCTTAAATTTATATTTAAGTAATAAAACTCCAATTGATATAATGCTTATTTATCCTGAACTTAGTTTTGGAGAGATTAAAGACGTAATAAGCGGATATTATGAGATGTTTTCTATTAAAAAGCCATATAAAATTAAGTTTCCTAAAGTTTTAATAGAAGAAGAATTAAAAACAAAAACTATTGAAGAAGTTTCTAAAGAATACTCATATTCTGAAGATAAAATAAAAAGAGAATTGAATTTAGTATTAACAAAAGAAGAATTATTTGCTCAAAAGATGCAAATACTAGAAAGAGATGCAAAAGTTTTATCTACTAAAAAGTTCAATAATAAATATAAAAATATTGGTCTTGATAAACCAAATGCTAAAAGATTAATCTTAGAATATAAAAGTAAATGCTAATTAGTATTTATTTTTTTTAGTGACTATGTTAGTATGATTACGAGGTGTGATATGGATAAATTTTCGTTGAAAGAGATTCTTAGTTTATCTTTAGATATTGGCGAAAGAATGTTGAAGTGTGGTGCGGAAGTATCTAGAGTTGAAGAAACTATAGATATAATATGTAAAAATTATGGAATAATGTATAGAGAAGTTTTTGCTATGAATTCTTTAATTGTTGTCACTCTTAGAAAAGATGATCAGTCGGTGACAGAATCAAGAAGAATAGTTGGTATTGATAAAGATTTAAATCAACTTGAAAAATTAAATTCTTTATCTAGAAAAATTTGTAAAGCTAATATGTCTAGGGATGAGGTTTTAAAATGTATTAATTCATATAAAAAAGAAACTAATAATAAGTATAGATGTTTAGGACAATTATTGGCAGCATTTTCTTTTACAATGTTTTTTGGTGGTAATTTTTATGATGCGATTAGCTCTTTGATTATTGCTTTAATTATTTTTGTTTTAGAGTATTTTATTAGTAAAAAAGAGATAAATTATTTAGTGAGAAACTTTTTTTATAGTTTTGTTATAGGTTTTATTGCTATTTTATTATATAAAATTAATATTAGTAGTAATTATGATAAGGTTATGATTGGTGATATTATGTTACTAATTCCTGGACTTTCTATGTTTACTTCAGTGAATGATATTTTCAAGGGTGATACTATGTCTGGAGCTTCAAGATTTATAGAAGGATTGTGTTTAGCTTTTGTAATTGCGGGAGGAATAGGACTTGCCTTATTGATGTTAGGAGGTATTTTATGATTAAGGAATTATTATTTGCGGCATTTGGTACTATTGGTTTTGGACTTTTATTTCATGCTAATAAAAACAAAATCTTTTATATAGGGCTTGGTGGTTTTTTTAACTATTTATCATATTATCTTGTCTTTAAATATACAAATAATGTATTTTTAGCTTCAATGGTTTGCGCAATAGTTACTTCTATATATTCTAATATTATGGCTGTTATTTTAAAATGTCCTTCAACTATTTTTATTCTTACTGGTTTAATTCCTGTTGTTCCTGGTAGTAGTTTATTTTATATGATGAATGGTTTAGTAATGAATGATTATTTAATTGCTAAAATGCATTTATTAATTGTTGTTAAAGTAATTATAGGAATTGTTGCGGGTATGTCTTTATCGACAGTAATTGTTACTTTTATTAGAGAATTTGTAAAGCACTTTAAAGTTATTAACAAAAAATGTTGATAAAGTGCTTTTTTTATCTAATTGATGTATAATAATTGTTAATATTTTAAAAAAGTGATAGAATTTAGGTGGTGATTATTATGCTAGAAATAAAAAAATTAAATGTTTCAATAAAAGAAAAGAAGATATTAAAAGACTTCTCTTTAAATATAAAAGATGGTGAAATCCATGCCATTATGGGACCTAATGGTGTCGGGAAATCTACTTTATCTAAAGTAATTATGGGTGATAAAAATTATAAGGTTGATAGTGGTAGTATTGTATTTAATGATAAAGATATTACTGATTTAGCAGTAGATGAAAGAGCTAGGCTAGGAATATTTATGGCTATGCAAAATCCTATTAGTATTGAGGGAGTTAAGAATAGTGAATTTTTAAAAACTGCGTTATCAGTTACTCAAGATAGAAACGTAAGTATATTTGAATTTATTAAGACTATGGATAAATCTATGCAAGAATTAGAAATGGATCCTAAGATGCTCCATAGATCTATTAATAAAGGATTTTCTGGTGGAGAAAGAAAGAAAAATGAAATATTACAGATGAAGATATTAAAACCATCATTTATTATATTAGATGAATTAGATTCTGGACTTGATGTAGATAGTTTAAAGATAGTTTGTGATAATATAAATGATTATTTAAAAGAAAATCCTAAAACTAGTGTTTTAATAATTACGCATTATTCTAGAATACTTCAATATATTAAACCTGAATTTGTTCATGCTTTTCTAGATGGTAAAATTGCCAAAACATCAAATTTAGATTTTGCTTATGAAATAGAAAAAAATGGGTATATTGGGTTAAATGAAATGAAAGAGAATGCATAACATGAATAAGATATTTATAGATAAAGAAAAAAAGGATATAGTATTAGAGGATAATATTGTAATAGAAGATAAAAAAATAATTATTAATGATTCTATAGTTTTGGATGTAAATATTAAAAATACAAATTTTGATTATACTATTTATATTAATAATTCAAATGTAACTATTAATATTTTAGGAGAAGATACAAATAATAAAATTAACTATATACTTAATAATAGTGAGTTGTTAGTACAAAAATTAGTAGTTAATAATAGCGATAATATAACAGTAAATTTAAATAGTGTTAAAAGTAAAGTTACTTATAGATATAGTAGTATTAATTATTCTAGTAATAGTTATAGTATTGATATATATCATAATAGTCCTAATACTGATAGTTTAGTTGTTAACCATGGTGTTAATGTAGAAGATAATTCTTTAGATTTTAATGTTTGTGGATATATTTATAAAGATAGTATTAATTGTACTTGTAATCAAGATAATAAGATTATTAATTTGAAAAATAGTAAATCTTTAATTAGACCTAAATTAATAATTGATAATAATATGATTGAAGCAAATCATTCTGCCTATATAGGAAGTTTTAAAGATAATGAATTATTTTATTTAATGAGTAGAGGTCTTAGTAAGAAAAAAAGTTATGATTTATTATTAAAAGCATATTTAATAGGAGAATTTAATATAAAAGATAATGATTTATATTTAGAAAAAATTAAAAGTATTGGAGGTGAATAATAATGAATAGGGAAGATTTTTTAATGCTTAATAACGATATTATTTACTTTGATAATTCCGCAACTACTTTTAAGCCAAAACAAGTACTTGATAAAATGATGGATTATTATAATAATTATTGTTCTAATATTCATAGAGGTGATTATGCTATCGCTATGAAAGCGGAAGAGGAGTACGATCAAGTTAGAACTAAAATAAAGAATTTAATAAATGCTAAGAGAAGTAGCGAAATAGTTTTTACTAGTGGTGCTACTGAATCTTTAAATATGATAGTAAATGGATTTATGAGATATTATCTAAAGAAAAACGATGAAGTTATTATTTCTAAAAGTGAACATGCTTCTAATATATTACCTTGGATGGTATTAGAAAAAGAGATTGGTATAAAAGTTAAATATGTTCCTTTAGATAGTGAATATGGCGTAACAATTGATAATTTAATTAATACTATTACTCCAAATACTAAAGTTATTTCTTTAGCGCATATTACTAATGTTTTAGGTGATGTTAGAGATATAGATACTATTGGGAAAATTTGTAAAGAAAAAAATATCTTATTTGTAGTTGATGCGGCGCAAAGTTTGGGGCATAAAAAGATTGATGTGGAGAATATTTCTTTTTTAGTTGCTTCGGCTCATAAGATGTTAGGTCCAACTGGAGTAGGATTATTATATGGTAAATATGAATTACTAAATCGTTTGGTACCAACACAGTTGGGTGGTGGTATGAATGCAAAATTTACTAGTGATGGAGAAATAGAACTTAAAGATTTACCTGAACGACTAGAAGCAGGAACGCCTAATGTTGCGGATGTAATTGGTTTTGGACGTGCAGTAGATTATATTTTAGAAGTAGGAATAGACAATATTTATAGACATGAATTAGAATTAAAAAAATATTTTTTAGAAAAAATAAAAGATGTATCTGAAATAGAAATATATAATAAGAATACAGAAAGTGGTATCATTTCGTTTAATATTAAAAATGTTTTTTCACAAGATACTGCCGTTTATTTAAATCATTATAATATCTGTGTTCGAGCAGGTAATCACTGTGCTAAGATATTAAAAGATGAGTTACATGTTAATAATACATGTCGAATAAGTTTTTATTTATATAATACAAAGGATGAGGTAGATAAATTAGTAGACGTTTTATCTAATACTAAAGATTTATTTAAGGTAGTGATATAATAATGGATAAAGAATTAAAAAGAGCAATAATAGTAGATAATTATCAAAATCCAATCAATAGAGGATTGGTTGATGATAAAAATTATATTAAACATAACAGTAGCGCAACTTCTTGTATTGATAATATAGATATCGCAGTAAGATTTGAAGATAATATTATAAAAGATATTAGATTCGATGGAGAGGCATGTGCTATTTCAACATCTGCTACAAGTATAATGATTCATACATTTATAGGAAAAAGTGTAGAAGAAGCCAAAGAGATTATTAAAAATTATGAAAATATGATTGAAGAAAGAGAATATGATAGTAATATATTGGAAGAATTAATTGTATATGATGATATATATATGCAAGCAAATAGAAAAAATTGTGCTTTACTTCCAATAGAAGGATTAAAAAAAATTATTGAAGAATACGAGGAGAAAAATAATGAAAAATAAAGAAAAAGTTTTTTTAGCTAGTATTTGTAAAGTAGAAAAAAATGGAAGTAAATATCAAGGAATATTTTTATCTGATGTTTATTTGAAAAAAGATGCTGATGATTATGTAAATTATTTTAATAATGATGAAAAATATACCAATGCTTTTTTTGAAGAAGGTGATATATTCGTAGATGTATATGATTGTTTAAAAATGAATGATGATGAAGTTTTTAAACACATGTTATATAATCCTAATTATTGTAAAGATAGATTAGATCAAATTAATAAGCTTTTTGAAAAACGTTGTTTTTCAATTTCTAAAGCAGATTATGAAAAGTGTCTTGAAGTAAAAGATAATGATGCGGATATCAGAGTAAGATATGAATATTTTATAAATGATGCAAAAGTAAAAGTAAAAAAGATTTAATAAGAATGGTGATAACATGGAAATAAAAGGTATAGATTATGAAAAGGTAAAAGAAATATCTAATTTTAAACAAGAAGATAAGTGGGTTCTTGATTATAGGTTAGATAGTTTTAATAATTTTTCTAAATTATCTATGCCTAAATTTGGACCTAAAATAGATTTTAGTTTTGATGATATTATATATTATAAAAGTAATGATAATGGTCTTAAAAGAAATTGGGAAGATATTAATAGTAATGTTTATGGAGAATTAAATAATTTAGGGGTAGTTGAGAGTGAAAAACATTTAGATGGTATTGGAGTTCAATATGAAAGCGAAGTAATATATCATAACATGTTAAAAGAAATAGAAAATAAAAATGTTATATTTACTTCAATTGAAGATGCGATGAAAAAATATCCTGATTTTGTTAAAAAGTATTTTGGTAAAATCGTTAAAAATGATGAAAATAAATTTGCTGCTTTAAATAGCGCGGTGTTTAGTGGAGGTAGTTTTATTTATATTCCGCCTAATACTACTCTTGATAGACCTTTACAAAGTTATTTTAGAATAAATAGTAAACAGATGGGGCAATTTGAAAGAACGCTTATAATTGTAGATGATAATTCTTCTTTACACTATATTGAAGGATGTACCGCTCCTACTTATAGTGAATCTAGTTTACATGCTGCGGTTGTAGAAATATATGTTGGTAAGAATAGTAAATGTCGTTATTCAACTATTCAAAATTGGGCTGTTAATGTTAATAATTTAGTTACTAAAAGAGCAGTCGTTGAAGAAAATGGAACAATGGAATGGATTGATGGAAATATTGGAAGTAATATTACTATGAAATATCCATGCTGTGTTTTAAAGGGAGACAACTCCACAGGTACTTGTGTAACCATAAGTGTTGCTACTAATAAACAACAACAAGATAGTGGAGCTAGAATGATACATTTAGGTAAAAATACTAATAGTAAGATTATCTCTAAAAGTATAAGTAAATCAGGTGGTAATGCTACTTATAGAGGTGATGTTAAAATAAAAGAAACGGCGGATAATAGTTACTCTATGGTAAAATGTGATAGTTTAATTTTAGATGAAATCTCTAAAAGTGATACTATTCCTACAAATATAGTAGAAAACAAATCTTCTAATATTGAACATGAAGCTACTATATCACGTGTAAATGAAGAAAATTTATTTTATTTAATGAGTCGTGGCTTATCAGAAGAAAAAGCTACAGAATTAATTGTATTAGGATTCTTAGAGGAATTTAGAGAAGAATTACCAATGGAATTTGCTGTTGAATTAAATCAATTATTAAAAAAATATTTATAAAGTGTTAAATATTATTATTTGTAATATTTAAGTATTGAATTATAGAATTTCATATAGATGAAATTCTTTTTTTTCTTGTTAATTAAGAGTTTTATTCTTTAAAAGTATCGTTTGTAAAGGAAAAATAAATAGTTTAAAATGGCTTCGAAAGGAGATGATAAAATGTTAAATCAACTAGCTTTAGTAGGAAGATTAGTACGAGATATAGAAATAAGAGAAAGCGATGCTGGTAAAAAGTATTCTAATATTACTTTAGCGGTTCCTAGAAGTTTTAAAAATATAGATGGTATATATGAAACTGATTTTATAGATTGTACTCTTTGGGATGCAATGGCTAAAAATGCTTTAGAATATTGTAAATCAGGTGATATTATTGCTATTAAAGGGAGACTTCAATCTTCAAAATATGAAAAAGATAATAAAATGCATTATAAGCTTAATGTAATTGCGGAAAAAATTACATTTTTATCTAGTAATAAAAATAAAGAAACAGATTAAATTAAACTCTGTTTCTTTTAACAAAATTTATGAATATTTAGTTTTTTTAAATATTATTTGGACATATTAATAATAAGTACTATTTAGTTAACTTTAAACAATAAAAAAATACTAATTTTTATAATTGACGTACGAATAGAGGTGTTAATATGTTAGGTAAGAGATTAAAAAAGTTAAGATTACAAAGAGGTTTTACTCAAAAACAATTAGGGGATTTAATAAATGTTACAAAGGTAAGTATCTGTTGTTATGAAAAAGAAGAAAGAGTACCTACTTTGGAAACTTTAATTGATTTAGCTAATGCTTTAAAGGTTGATTTGAATACTTTAGTTGGTTATGATAAATATATTGTTAGTGATAATGATATAGATTATGGTATAAATGTTTCTAAAGAAGAAATGAACTTTTTATTAGAACTTAGAAAAAATAAGCGACTATATAATGATTTATTAGAAAGTCCTGAAAGAACAATTCGCTCTATTTTAAATAAATATTAAAATAATTATTTTATATTCTTTTTTCTATTTTATTGTCAAAATATATATATTTTTTATATAATATAAATATAGGTAGAAAGTGTGGGCAATATGGTTGAGAAAAATAGAATAATTTTAAATATGATAGATGATGGATATAGTATTCAAGATATTAGAAAACATTTAGATATAGATTATAAAGAACTTAATACTAGACTTAATCAAATTAAAAGAAGTGGATATGAGTTTTTAAAACAATATTCTAATGAAGGAGATTTGCATTATTTAATAAATCGTGAAATAAATCCACTTATTATTGATGATGATAAAACAATTATTAATTTGAAAGAACATAGTTCTAGTTTTCATTTTATTGCTAATTCTGATACTCATTTTGGTCATATTAATGATTCTATGGATATGATTTATAATCTTTATAATTATGCTTCAAATAATAATATTAATTCTATTGTTACTACTGGGGATTTTATTGAAGGAGATTTTACTAATTTAAAATATGTTAGAAATAAAACTGTTGCTAGTCAACTTAATTATGTAATTAAAAATTATCCATATGATGACAAAATATTAAATTATATATTACTTGGTAATCATGATCAACATTCTTTAACTTATGATGGATTAAATATTAAAGAAGTATTAAATAGTAGAAGATATGATTTTAATGTTTTGGGATATGGATTACATACTTTGAAGATTAATAATGTCAGTATTAATTTAAAACATCAATTAACTGGGGAAAGTTTAGGACCAGCACCAATTGCTGATTTAACTTTAATGGGACATTCACATGATTCTAAAATGGAAATAGGAGAGTGTGCTCAATTGGTTTTGCCTACTTGTAGTTTGGTTGCTCCAGGAAATGATAGTTTAGATAAATATAATGTAGGAGCATTAGATATAAATGTAAAACTAGGTGGTAATACTGCTAAATTAATTGAAATTAAAGAATTAGAAGTTTTACCTAAAGTGAAAGTAAAAAATGTTATTGCTTATCGTATAGGTCATGTAAAAAATAACAGAAAAAATTGAATATAATTATTATTTTTGATTATACTATAATAGTAAAAAAGTGTTGACAAATACCTAAATTAATTATAAACTATTGTTACATGTGCTGATTGAGAGAGTAGTATTTTAAACTGATTTAAAGCGAGTTAGGATGGTGAAAGCTAACAATTAAGCAAAATATGAAAAACACTCATGAACTATATAGCTGAATGTTAGTAGGTTATATCGGAAGTAATCCGTTATCATATTACTAGATTTATTAGAATCGAAAATGAGTGATCATATTATTATGATAATAAGGGTGGCACCGCGGATATAAAGTTCGTCCCTACATAAGGACGGCTATTTAATTTTGCCTGATTAGCTCAGTCGGTAGAGCACTCGGCTGTTAACCGATAGGTCGTAGGT
>JBJEXX010000086.1:0-2283 GCA_051886215.1 Bacilli bacterium
GCCTATTATATGTTTCTCTATCAACACGAACAGATAATTTTATTGTGTCCTTTGTTCTCATTTTTACATATCGCCTCCTTATATTCTTCTTTTTACACTCGTAGAGCAAGAATAGCTGTCCGACAGACAGCCCCTCACAGCTTGAAAGCAGAGCTTTCAACGAGTATGACAACTAATCATTTTGTCCTCCGTTCGTCCGACAAATTTTTATAGTGATTTTCTAGTAAAAAATCAATAAGTTCGCTAAACTCTTTATCGTTTGCAAACTTATCTTTATATTTTTTTAATATATTTTTTACTAATCTTCCTGTAAATTTATTTTCTTTTTTCTTTGGCTTACCCTTTATAATCTCTAACACATTATCTTTTGTTATTGTTCCATAGACAGCTCTTAATTTTTGTGCTTGTGCAGTAGTTAACTTTAAGTTATTTTCATCAATAATATCATTTACAATTACTTGTTCTTCTGGTTTGATATATGATAATTCAACTCCTGCTCTAATACCTATTACATCATTGTTGACTTTACTTTTTAAATCATTATTCAACTCTGTTAATCTAATTAACCTTTGAATTGTTGCTCTACTATCTTCACTTTCATTTGCTAATTTTTCTACTGAATATTCTTCCTGCTCCATTGGAGTAGTTCCTAGCAAATCGTTGTCATCACTAGTTTTTGTGTCATTTTCCTTTCTAATCTTTTTAAGTATTTCTAATCGTTTTTTATATGCTAAGCCCTTTTCACACGGCAAAATATTTTCCCTTTGTGCTAGGTTAGTTTCAATCATAATTAGTTCTGCCATATCATCATCATAATCTTTTATTATTGCTGGTATTTCTGTAATATTTAATTCTTTACAACATCTTGCCCTATTATGCCCACTTATGATTTCGTATCTATTTTGTTTTTTTCTAACTATAATTGGCGACAAAACTCCAGAACGGGATACACTTTCTTTTAATTCTTCAAATTTATTTTGTGATATAGCTGAAAATATATGATTATTAAATTCATCTAGTAAATTTACATCTATCATTACTATTTCTTGTTTATTATTTATTAAATTCTTCTGTTCTTCAATTTCTTGTTGTTCTTGTTTTTCTACAAACTTATTATATAAATCTGCTTTCATATAATTTTCCCTCCTTTTAAATTTCTAAATCTTCCTCTAATACTCTGTCATTTACAATACTTTCAATTTTGCTTATTTTTTCAAAACTGTCTAAATCAAAAAAAGGCAATTTTATTTTGCCACTCTCATTTGAAAACTCTTGTATTGCTTTTGTATTGGTATCAAATATAAATGAATAATATGTTGCATTTTTCTTTTTCATATCTGACATTGTCTGCACCCATACTAATTCATCATCTTCCGAAATGTTATCCTTTGCAAATAAAAGAATATCATTTTTTATTGTTTCTAATACATCTGGAAAATTTAAAATATTTTTATAGTATAGATCGTTATCATTACTTGCTATATAGTTTCCTAAATAGTTTTCTTCTGCAAATGCTTTTAGAGTTTCCAAACCTTTTTCAGTTATAATCAATCTAACTTTTTTCATATTATTGTTCGTACTCCTCCTCATATTCTTCTTCATAAACATTTTCCTCTTGTTCCTCTTCTTGTATTTTTTTATTTGATTTTTTATTTGAATACTCATTTATAAACTCTTTAACTTCGTTAGGAAATATTCTCTCAAAATCTTCTTTTCTTAAAGTATAGTTATTTTCATTTAAAGAGAATCCTAAATTTTGCAAGTCCTTATATATATCTTTTGTTCTACCGTATATCTGATATTCTTCATCTTGATTAAGATATACTTTAATTTGTCCAGACATTATAATATGAGCTATATTTTCTAAACTCATTTGTCTTTGTCTTTCTTCTATTTCAAATACTTTTCTTTTTATGTTGTCTGATAATTTATTAAAATTATCTAATGACATTTCTAATTTTTTATTTTCTGGATTCCATTTTGCTCCAGCTTTTTCTAATTCTTCTTTAACCTCAAATGTTTTTCCATAAATTCTATATAAGTTACCAACTCTGAAAAACTTTATTTCTTCATCTAAAATTTTTTGTTCTAACATACAATTTCCTCCTTGTTTTTTAGTATCTTAATTATTTATCTACCATTCCCATTGTAACCACCTCCTAAAAATTTGCACAAAAAAAGCACCTACTAGATTTTTTCTAGCAAGTGCTAATTGTTTTTTATTATTTATATAAATTGTAATTTGTCGTTATAGTTCTTTTATAACTTTACAAGGATTTCCTA
>JBJEXX010000087.1:0-2234 GCA_051886215.1 Bacilli bacterium
AATCGTTTAATGAATTCACTATAAGTCATTTTCTCACCTCCTATAAGTATCGTATATCCGTAGTTTTCTAGCTACATTTTTTTTACCTTTTAAACACCCCCTTTTTTCGGTACTTTTCACGGATTTTATTTTCTGTTATAACATTTTTTACAATATCCTCTTACGCCTAGTTTTCCTGTTTTATCTTTATCAAATCCACTAACTAATTTTACTTCGCCACATCTACTACATTTTTTATAAGTACCTTTTCTTATATTTAAGTAATACCAATTTTCATAATCTTCTTCATATTGTTTTACTATTAAATCTATAATACTATTAAGACATCCTGTAATTGTTTGTGGTTTCACGTTTAACCCTTTTGCGATTACATCAGTTGATAATCCATTAGACCACATTTTAAGAACTTCTTGTTGTCTTTCTGTGAAATTTATCTTATTAATTAAATTGTCTAAATCAACAAGTATACAACTTAAATCATCTTGTAAATCTACTTGTTTATGAACTCTTAATAATTCTTTTACTGTATTTTTATCAAACATATCTAATTCATCATAATCAGGACATCCAGTTGGTTTTAGTGGTGCTTTCCATATTATAGGTCTTTCTAATTCTTTTTTAGCCACAATCATATCTTTCTTTAATTCCGATAAAACTTTTCTTATTAAACATTTTCTTCTCATATCTTTAGAATTTAATTTTTTCTTTTGAAAAAATTTTTTATATTCATCCTTTAAATATAAATAAAATTCATTATAATCATTTATTTCAGGGTATTTTATTAAATCTTCTTTTTCAATTTTTAAATCTTTTACTAAGTTAAAATTCTTAGGTAATTGAAAAAATGGAAAAGCGTTCTGCTCTATATTTTTACTATCATCGTTATCACTATTACCTTCTTTATCTTTTGATAATCCCATCATTCCTAATCCCCCATTTATTCTAGCTAAGTTACTTGTAACATTATATTCTTGACAAGCCCTATTGAATAACTCTTCTGAATTATATATTACATAGTTTCTTTCATCTTCATCTTTATAATCGTCTACCTTTAATATATAATCAGCAACTTTCTCTAATGCTAATGCGATATTAGAAGTTGAATAGATTGATTTACTTCTATTTAATACTATATCTATTTTACTATGTTTTCTATCTTGATTATATACTTCATCCCAATACTCATCATAAAATATCGCACCGTCTACCTCATACATTCCGAATAATTCATTTATATAATTTATTCTTTCTTCAACAGTATTTAATTTATAGTCTTTCTTTGAATAACTATAAATATTTTTCCCATCTATTTTCCCAAGAAAATTATTATTATTATCTAAATACATATTTAATCTCTCCTTGTGTTAATTATTTATTACTACCCCATTTCTCATACGCATATTCTTGCCATTCATAAATTTTATTTAATCTTTCTTCTAAATAAAATTCTTGTTTTATATACCATTCTGAAATAATATTATCGTTTTTACTACTATTTAAATTTCTTAACATAGGTACACAGTTCCAAATTTCGTGTTCTCCGCCTTTTGCTAATGGAATAATATGGTCAATCGACCTTATATCTTTATTCTTATCATTTCCTAAATATTCACCACTATATGCACAACACCAATTGAAAAATTGCATCATTTCAGTCCATTGTTCTTTAGTAATACCCTCACCTTGGTTCTCTTCTTTAAATCTTCTTTTACTAATTTTATTAAATATTTTATCAGGATTATTTTTAGCATATTTCGCATCAGATTTCTTTTTTATTTCTTTGTATTTTTCAGTTTGTTGATATTTTTTTATTTCTTCTTTATGAGTTTCATAATATTTTGTTCTTATTTCTTTATTGTTTATATTGTATTCTTTATCTTGTTTGTGCTTACATTCTTTGCAATAAGAAGATACTCCATACTTCCCTGATTTACTTTTAGCAAAGAATTCTATTGTTGCTGGTTTTTTAATTTTGCATTTTGAACAAACCTTTGTTATATTAGGGTCTGTATTTACTAAATTATTTTGTTTTTTACTATACGCTCTTTTACATTCTTTACATTGCCCCATTAAACCATCTTTACTTTTATATTTATAAAAATATTCGGTAGTAGCTGGTAATTTTTTATTACAAGTTGAGCATTTCTTTCTTTTTGGTAATAGCATATTTTATCAACTCCTCTCTTAATCATTTACCCTCTTTACAAAATACCCAAAATATCCACGAGAATCTA
>JBJEXX010000088.1:0-2231 GCA_051886215.1 Bacilli bacterium
AACAATAAAAAAACTACATTATAAAATGTAGAATTATTTATTATTCAGGTTTGATAACTATATGACGATTTGGCTCTTCGCCTTCACTTTCTGTTATTACACCTTTAAAATCAGTTAAAGCATTATGAACAATTCTTCTTTCATAAGATGTCATGTTATCAAGTGCAATTGGAATTTTTGTTTTTGCTACTTCTTTTGCACTTTGGCGAGCCAATCTTTCAATTCTTTTAATTATTTTATCTTTATAATTCGAAACATCTAAATTAATTTTATAATATATTCCTGTTTCATTTTGAATTTTTTGTTTAACAAGTGTTTCTAATGCCTTTAATGTTTGACCATTTCTACCAATTAATATTGGGTCATTATTAGAATACATTTTTATTGTAGTTCTTTCATCTTTAGTAATTATTTCAAATGATACTTCTAATCCCATGTTTTCAATTATTTCTTTTAAATAATCTTTAATAGCATTATTTATATCATTTTTAAGATATACGGAAACTTCAACCAAGTTTCCTTGAAATAATTTTCCTTTTTTAGAACAGGTAGTATAAACTACTTCTTCTTTAGATAAATTGTTTTCAGTTAGAATTTCTTCTAGAACAATTTCAGATTCTTTTCCTTCTTTAATTATTTTTTCCATACTTCATACCTTCTTTCTTAACTAATTTATCTTTAATTTTTTCTTCTTTATTTTTCTTAGGTTTATTAGTTAAGGATCTATTATTTACCATATTTACAATTATGTTTTGAATAGCTATAAAGGCATAAGTTACTATCCAGTAAAATGCTAAAGCTGTTGGTAATGAAAGTGATGCGTAGACAATAATGAATAACATGACATATAACATCATCTTCATTTGTTTTACCATTTCTGGATTATTTTGTGGATTTTGATTTAAAGTTTGTTTAAATGAGAAATATGTTGAAACTGCTATTAATATTAATAGGATAATATATAGATAATTTCCTGCTTTAATTCCCACTAAAGGAGTCATTCCTAAATTAAATCCAAATAATGATTCTTCATATATTGCTGGAACACGATAAATTGCTTGTAAAAATGCAAAGAACAGTGGCAATTGAATAAATGCCATTAAACATCCCGTCATAGGATTAACTTTATATTTTTTATAAACAAGCATTGTTTCTTGACTTTTGGCCATTAATGACTCATTATCAGTTTTATTACGATATTTTCTTTCAATTTTTTCAATTTCTGGTTGAGCCTTACGCATATTGGCAGTTTGCTTTGTACTTTTAATTGTAAATGGTAATAAAACTATTCTAATTGCTAAACCGATTAATATTAAAGAAATACCTAGATTACCAACAAGATTACCTAATTTTAAAATTAAGTATGCTAGAGGTTTAACAAATAAAAATTCCCATAATCCACTACTTTCTGTAGATGTTATTTTATATTCATCACAAGATGGTAATTCTTCTAAGCCAAATTCTAATTGATCAGAATTTTCTTTATAAATTTCATATAGTTCGCCATTTTCATTTGGTAAACATAAAATGTCTTTTTGAAGCATTTGGCCGGTTTTTTCATATGTAATAACTTTGTTATTGTCATCTTTAATGTATTTTGAACTACCACAGCCACTAGTTAGTAATAAAACAAATACTAGGGCAATAACCATTATTTTATTTTTCATTTTTTTCCTTTCTTAAAAGATTTTGTAATTCTTTTTCTAAATCTGCGAATGAAACATTTTTTGCTTCCTTCTTTATCATTATAATATAATTGTGGTGATTTTTAAATAAAAATCGATTATTATCAATGATATTTCGAAATTGGCGTTTTAATTTATTACGCATTACAGCATTTCCAACTTTTTTTCCAACTGCTATGCCAAAGTTTGGTTTTTCGTAATCTTTTGGAATACTAAATATAATCATATAACGATTGGAAAGTTTCTTACCCTTATTAATAATAAGATTAAAATCTTCATGTGATTTAACCATTTCATATCTTTTCATTTTTCACCTTAGGAAAAAAACCACTTATTTGTGGTTTCTTACTTACATAGAACTTTACGTCCCTTTTGGCGACGTGATTTTAAAATTTTAGTACCTTTTCTTGCAAAAAATCCATGTTTTTTTGCTTGTTTTCTTTTATTTGGTTGATAAGTTCTTTTCATAATAAAATTTCTCCTTTTCTTTTTTAGCCTTTATATTATAATATTAAAATACCGCGAAAGTCAAGGAAATTTCCCTTT
>JBJEXX010000089.1:0-8979 GCA_051886215.1 Bacilli bacterium
ATTTAAAGATTTAAATTATATTAAATAATTGTCTACTTTTTCTTGACTAATGCAAGTTAATCTTTACTTTCTTTTCTTATCGCCAATTTATTAAGTGCATCATGCGCTGCTTCCTGTTCTGCTTCTTTTTTACTTCTTGCAGTTCCTCTTCCATAAAGAATACCATCTATTTTTACTTCAATAGTAAATTGTTTTTGATGAGATGGTCCTTCTTCTTTAACAAGTTCATAAAATAATTCTCTTTTATCCGTTTGCATAGCTTCTTGTAATGCTGATTTATAATCACTAAAAAAAACTATATTAGGATTTTCTATATAAGGAGTTACTATATCTAAAATTACTCTTCTCACAGTTTCATACCCCAAATCTAAATAAACTGCGGCCATAAATGCTTCAAAAATATCCGCAACTATAGCTTTTTTAAATTTACCTCCATCATGTTCTTCGCCATTACCTACTTTTATGTATTCACTAAAACCTAAATCCATTGCGTACTCATATAAAGCATTCTCACAAACATAACTAGCTCTTAATTTAGTCATATCCCCTTCTTTTATATTCATATTATTATATAAATAATCCGCAACTACTAAATCAACAATTGCATCTCCTAAAAATTCCAATCTTTCATAACTGGACTTTAAATGATGTTCATTAACATATGAAGTATGACAAAAAGCGATTTTATATAATTTTGCATCATTAGGTAAAATTTTTAATTTTTTCATTAATTTGTCCATTTATATCACCTATTTTATTATACACGAAAAATTATTTTACTTCTACTAGAATTTTTTAATAATATATAGTAAAATACTATTATGGTGATTATATGAAATATATCATGATAAAACTTATAGATTTTTATAAAATGATACCTATATCTTCTCATGATAAATGCAAATATTATCCTACCTGTTCTACATATTCCAAGATAGCTTATGAAAGATTTGGATTTTTTAAAGGAACTTATTTAACTATCAAAAGATTATTAAGATGTAACCCATTTTCTAAAGGTGGGTATGATCCAGTACCAGAAAGGAAGATAAAATGAAAAAAAGAATAAAATTTATAACTACAATAGCAATACTATTATGTACATTTCTATTGACGGGATGTACTACTGATACGATGGATGGCATAACCATTTCAACTAGTAACTATACACTGGAATATCTGACTTCATCACTTTATAATGAGCATGCGACTATTACTAAATTATATCCAGATGATGTTAATATTTATGAGTATAAAATTACCAATAAATTAATAAAAGATGTTAGTAAAAATAACTTATTTATATATAATGGTTTAACCAATGATAATGATATAGCTAAATCTTTATTAAAAAAGAATAATAAGATAAAAATTATAGATGGAACATTTGGCATGAGTAATACTTATGGATACAAGGGAATTTGGTTAGATCCTTCAAATATATTAATGGTTGCTCAAAATATAAAAAATGGTTTAAAAGAATACGTATCTAATACCAAGCTTTCTGAAGAAATTGATGCAAATTATGAAAATTTAAAAATTAAGTTATCTGAACTAGATGCCGAAGTAAAATTAATAAGTGAAAACTCTACATACAAAAATTTAGTAGTAGCAAATGATGAATTAAAATTTTTAGAAAAATATGGATTTAAAATTTACTCTATTGCAAATGATAATGAAATAACAGATAAAATAAAATATGATGTTGAATATCTTATAGAAAGTAAACAAGTTGATTATATTATAGCGTTAAATAATACTAAAGATAACGAAACTATAAAATATTTAAAAGACAAATATAATATTGAAGTACTATACTTAAACGATCTTACTAATATTACTGAAGAAAATAGAAAAAATGAAGTTGATTTGATTACTTTATTTCAAGAAAATTTAGATAATATCAAAAAAGAAACATATGAGTAAAAATAACCAAAAATAATAAAATACATATTATACACTAGGTGATAATATGTATTTTTTATATAGAGATTTTAAACTATATTATGAGAAAATAGGTACAGGAGAAAAAAACATTTTAATACTTCCAGGTTGGGGTGATACTAGAAAAACATTCACTCATATGATAAATTTTTTAAAAAATGAATACACTATATATATCATTGATTGGCCTGGTTTTGCAAATAGTACATTTCCAAAGACGAATCTTACTATATATGATTATGCAGATTTAATAAATAATTTTATCAATGATTTAGAACTTAAAAATCTAACTTTAATTGGTCATTCTTTTGGAGGAAGAATTATTATTTTACTTACAGGATACTATAAAAAAACATATGATAAAGTAATTCTTATAGATAGTGCTGGAATTAAAAGAAGAAAAAGTTTTTATAGTTTTTTTAAACAAACCACATATAAATTTCTAAAAAAAATAAAATATATATTACCCAAAAAATATAGAAAAAAATACTTAGAAAAATTAATTTCTATTTTTGGTTCTAACGACTATAAAGATTTAACATTAAACATGAGAAAAAGTTTTTCTAATATTGTGAATGAAGATTTATCAATTTATTTAAAAAATATTTCTATGGAAGTATTATTAATATGGGGAAATAACGATATAGATACGCCACTTAAAGATGGTAAATTAATGAAAAAAGAGATTAAAGATTCTTCTTTAATCGTCTTAAATGGAACGCACTATGTATATCTTGAAAATATATACTTAGTTAACAATATAATATATGAATATTTAAAATAGATTATTCCATTATTTTAAAAGTATTACCTGAATCTAAATAAAGAATACCTTTCTTACCATTAAATTCTGGTAGCATATCGTCATAATAATTTAAATAATGAAATTTAGTAAGCGTTAAATAAACATAGTTACCATCGTCCATAGAAAGAAGAAATCTACCATCATCTAACTCTGTAGGCTTATATGTTATTTCAGACACTTCATCTAAAATATTTGTTTCTATTTTATTAAGCTGTTTTATAAAACTATTATATTTAGTATTAGGGACATAATTTACTAATATAGGTACTTGATAATTATTATTATTTATTTTTGTTTTATCTTCTAAAATAACTTTATTAGATTGTTCATCTAAATATAACAATCTTTTTTCTTTTATTTTTATTTCTATATTATTAAATAATTTCTTTTTTACTTTCACTTTTTTTATAAGATCATGTTTTAATAAATTCCGTTTTATAGAATAAGAAGTGGTTTTAAAAAAGGATGAATCACTATCAATATTAGCTTGTTCTAAAATTTCTGTCTCAGTCAAAATATTATTACCTTTTATTATAATATTGTTAAACTTTATATCCATGCAAAAATATATTAACATCCCAATTATACATAGTATTAATAAAAAAATTAAAAATCTACCAACCCTAAGCTTTTTTCTTTTCTTTTTAATCTTGGCCATAATATTACTCCCAATTTACTAATTCTTGCTCTTCTTTTAACTCAATATTATATTTTTCTTTGACTTCAGACTTAACTAAATCCATTAAATCTTTAATATCTTTAGCAGTTGCTCCCCCCTTATTAATAATAAAATTGGCATGTTTATCACTTATCTGAGCTTTACCTATATATTTACCTTTTAATCCTAAATCTTCAATTAATTTACCAGCAAAATTATCTGGAGGATTACGAAAAACACTTCCTGCAGACGGATATTCCAAAGGTTGAGAAACAACTCTTCTTTTTTTTCTTTCTTTCATTACTTCTTCTATTAAATGTTTTTTTCCATGTTTTAATTTTATAACACATCCTAAACAAATATAATCAGGATGTTCTTTTAAGAAGGATGTTCTATAATGAAAATTCATTTCAGAATTAGCCAAATTTATTATTTGTAAATCTTTAGTTAAAACTCTAACACTTCTTACAATATAACCCATATCACTTTTATAAGCACCAGCATTCATAAATACTGCTCCACCTACAGTTCCAGGAATACCAGCAGCAAATTCTAAACCTGTAAGAGAATTTTTCATAGCTTGAAGAGATAATTTTATTAATGAATAACCTGCTCCTACTTTTATTATATTATCATTAAATTCACATTCATCTAAATTATCCAGTTTAATTAATACACCATCATAAGGTTTATCACTAAATAGTAAATTAGAACCATTACCTATAATTTTATATTTTATATTATTATTTCTTAATAATTTTATAAGCATAATAAGTTTATTTTCATCTTTAGGATAAACTACTAAAGCAACAACTCCACCTACTCTATATGTTGTTAACTTTTTCAAACTTTCATTTTCTATATACTTACCAATATTATTTTCTTTTATGTAGTCTATTATTTTGTTCATACTATCTTTCCTCTATTAAACTTTCTATTATTTGACAAATATCAGTTGCACTTTTGTTTTTTGATAATTTCAAACTATTGCTTTTCATTAAAATCATTTTATCTTTATTATTTAATAAATTATCAATTTCTTTTAATAAATTTTCTTTAGATAAATCTTTTTCTTCTAATAGCACACACGCATTTTTTTCTTTTAATTCTAACGCATTTTTATATTGATGATTATTTGTTACATATGGACTTGGTATTAGTATGGCTGGTAATCCTATTGCAGTTATCTCAGATATAATAGTAGCTCCAGCACGAGAAACAATTAAATCGGCAACTTTCATTATTTCTATTAAATCATCTCTTTTACTATATATTTTAACATTATTACTAAGTTTTAATTTTTTAAATTCTTCATAATATTTTTCACCAGTAATATACAATACTTCATATTTTTTATTACTAAATTCCAATAAAATATCTTTCATAGCTTGATTAATAGTCATGCTACCTAATGATCCCATAACAATTACTACTAATTTTTTTGTTTTAGAAAATCCCAACTTTTCTTTATCTGACTTCTTAACCTCTTGAATCTCTTCACTTCTTGGATTTCCTGTATATATAGTCTTAGTTTCATCAAAATACTTTGCACTTCCTGGAAGAGATATTAAAATTTTATCCACAAAATTAGCAACTAATTTATTTGATAAACCAGGAATAGAATTCTGTTCATGAATTACAGTTTTTATTTTTAATTTATGAGCAGCAAATAATACAGGAAGAGTTACATATCCACCTACTCCTACAACTATATCTGGTTTATATTCTTTTAAAATTTGCTTACACTTTTTTAAGGCTTTTATATAACAAGAAAAGACTTTTATATTTTTAAAAATATTTTTTCTATTTAAACCTATTATATCTATTCCTTTGTATTTTATATTTTTACTAGGAATAATTTTTGACTCCATTCTATCTGTTGTACCAATATACAATATGTCGATATTTTTATTTCTTTGCTTTAATTTATTTATAATTGCAAGAGCCGGATAAATATGACCACCTGTACCTCCTGCAGATATTACTATCTTCATAAGATCACCTATTATCATTATATCATATATTTATCAATATAAGAACTATTTAAATACTAGTTTTTTATCTTAATATTTTAATAATTAAAAAAAGCAAAATTATTAGTTTTACTTTTTTCTATTATATCTATCATTAAATCTTTTAATCATATCTTTTTTCTTTACAACATTTTCTATTTTAGTATAATCTTCTTCTTGTTTTTTGAAAATAACTTTATCTTTAGGATAAGGGAAAATATTAACTATATCATATGTGTTTTTTACAGTAGTAACTTTTAAATAATCGCATTTTTCATTTTCATAAATACCACAATTAGGCTCATAAACAAAATAATTATCAAGAATTGTAGATGGTATTCTAACACAATGTTTTAATCTACTAGTAACTTCATAGAACTTAGTATCTATATCAAAATTTTCAGAAAATTTCCAACCTGCATTATTATTAACTTCTCTTGTTTTAGCAACATCAATTGCCTTTTCTGGATCATACTTAATTATTTGTTTTTCTATATATTGATTATGATAGTCTTCATAATTATATCGAGCATTAAATTCTTCTTCAGGTAGAAGTATCTTTTCAACACTAATAATTATTTTCTTTAATTCCTTATCTATAGAATTTTCAAACAAATATTCATAAAGTAACATATTGGCCAGTTCATAAGCTTCTTCATATCTTTCTAAACACAAATAAATATACATTTTTTCTCTTACATATGATCTTAATTGTTTTGCTTCAGCATTAACACAAGCTTCTAAACAACCTAAAGCTTCATCATATCTACCCAAACACCTTAAAGTTGAAGCTTTTATAGAAACTGCTAATTCATCAGAAGGGTAATCTTCAATATAAAAATTAATATCACGTAAAGCTTTTTTATAATCTTTATTTAAATATGTATTAATAATATCTTTTTTTCTACTTTCATCAAATAATTTAATTTTATCTGTATCAGTTTTCCTGTTTTTCATAGTATTCACCCCAATTGGCACTTATTATAACATAAAAAAGAGTTTATTTCAATAACTCTTTTACTACATAACTACCAATTAATAATCCCGCACTAGCAGGAACAAATATAGCTGATGGAATAACTTTACTATTAACCTTTAATGGCACCTCTTTAGAAGTAAGTACCATAATTTTTTCTTTTATTTGTTCTTCTCTTATAAATTTTCTAATTATTTTAGCTAATGGATCATAACTAGTTTTCCTAATATCTATTATTTCTAGTTTAGTAGGATCTATTTTTTTACCTGTACCCATTGATGAGATAAATTTAATATTTTTTTTAATACAAGCCTTTATTATTGACTTTTTAGTGTTAACAGTATCACAAGCATCTATTATAAAATCAAAATCATCTATTACTTCTTCTGTATTTGTTTCTGTTAAAAATATATTTTTTATTGTAACTTTACAATTAGGATTAATATCTAAAATTCTTTCTTTGAACAAATCAGTTTTATATTTACCTATATTAGAATTAAGCGCAATTATTTGTCTATTAATATTAGTCATATCAACTTTATCATAGTCAACTAAAGTAATATTTTCTATACCACTTCTAACTAAAGATTCAACAACATATCCACCTACACCACCTAGACCAATCACTAATACTTTTTTACTTTTTAAAATCTCTAAACTTTCTTTTCCTAATAATAATTCTATTCTTTCAAACATAGTACACCTCACACATACTATATCACACCAAAAAGAAAAAAACTAGTTCAGCAATTTTAAATAAAAAAAAATCTAAAAGAGGTCACGTACGATAAAACCTGCTTTTATAAACAGGTGGGTACTTCTAGAGTAGCTTTAGGATCCCTAACATATAGAAAGGTCTTCAACACCACTAAACATTGAAATTCCCGTATCGTAATTCAGTCGGTTTTATATTCCATGACTTATCTTTTAGACAATTATATTATACCACACATCATATATAGTTATGCAAGTAAATTTAAGCAATTCCTAGATATTCTTCTAAACTAAGTCCACTTTTGTAAACTTTTGTTGCTAAGTCTTCACCCAAGTATCTAATATGCCAAGGTTCATATTTATAACCTGTTATGGACTCTTTTCCTTTAGGGTATCTTATAATAAATCCATATTTATGAGCGTTTTCTTTTAGCCAAATTCCTTCTCTAGTATCACCATAATCGTCATCTATTTTACCTACATCCATAGCTAATCCTGTTTGATGTTCAGAATGTCCTGGTTTAGCAGAAAAAGTATCAGTTTCTTTTTCGCCATATATACTTACATAATTATTATAAATAGTTTTTTGAGTTTCATAACTTCTAAATCCTGAAACTAAAGGTATATCGTATCCATTATTTTTGGCATCACCTGCTAATCTATCATAAGCATCTTTTGCAACCTTTTGTAAACCAGGATTATAATCACTAGGTAAAGAATACTTTTTATTAACTATTAAAATTCCATTTATATAAGTAAAAGGATTATCTCTTACTGTTACTTTTCTTATAACACTAGTCTTATTACCACTAATATCTATTGCGGTATATGTAATTTTATATTCACCAGTTTTGGATGTATCAACATTGCCACTAATTTCTACTTTTATATTTTTCTTTTCATCATAATTATCTTCTACTTCATAACCTAATTCTTGGTATTTATCACCCTTATTAAGAATAATATTTTCACTTCCCTTTAAAATAATAGATGGTGCAGTAGTATCTTTTACTTCAACTATTTCATATATAGTTTCATTGCGATATTTTGTAATAGGTAATTTATAACTTACAATATAAGTACCTAATTCATTAGAATCAATATTATCTGCTATTATTACTTTTTTCAAGTAATCTTTATTATTTACTTTAGCTAAAATAACTTCATTTGAATAAGAACTTTTCACTTCTATATTATTAATATCAGACTTTAATTCAAATTTAATATTTATTTTATTATTATTATCATTACAAGTATAACCACTTTTTTCATATTTTTCCAATAAATTATCCTCAGTTATTGTTTTAATACTTGTAAGTTTATTTTCTCTTTCTATAACTTTATAACCAGCATTTATTAATTCTTGTTTTCTATAACCTAAAAGTTCTTTAGAATCACTTTTAAAAGATTCACTAATAGAGGCTTCATTTCTAATAATTTGTACATTAATAATATTACTGTAATTATTATAGTTTTGTTTTAATGTACATATATTTATTTTAGGATGTTGATATTTATAAATTAAGAAAAAAGTAAAACATAACGCAATAAATAAAATACAACCTATAATAATCTTTATTTTATTTTTTTTAATAATACTACTAATTATACTAAATTTCATAATATTATCCTCCATATAATCAAATATATTTTATCACAATAATTACATCTTTTAAAGAAGATATTTTATGTTATAATAATTTAGGTGATTTTATGATTCTATCAAAAAAATGTAATTTATGTCCTAGAAATTGTAATGTTGATCGCAATAATTCTTTAGGTTTTTGTAAAGCTAACAATAAAATCAAAGTTGCTAGACCCTAGTTTGACAGTTGTTGGTAAAAAATATCCTCTAGATATTGAAAAATCTAGT
>JBJEXX010000090.1:0-2185 GCA_051886215.1 Bacilli bacterium
AAAGTACTTTTGTAGACTATAAAAAAATGGAATTACATGTTCATACACCGGCATCCTGACTTTTTCAGTTGGAAAGTGTAAAAAGTTCTATTTTTTATTTAAAATAGGCTTTTCTTTTGATTTTATTTATGCTACAATCTTTACATAAGATACATAATGTTATTGGAGTTGGTTTTATGCCTCATATAGAATGTGTAAAGAATAATGGAAAACCATATTTAAGACTTGCAGAATCTAGATATGTTAAAGATATTGGTAGACAGAAAAAATTTGTAATCAAAAATTTAGGGCCACTTTCTAAGTTTGATGATGGAAAACCTGACTTTCTAAAAAGATTTAGAGAAAAATTTAAAAACGGCGAAATTGAATTTGACGGAATAACTTATTATTCAAATTTGCCTACCAAAAGAACTTTTGAAATAGATAATGAAAAAAATTATATAGAACTTAAAAATATTGGTTTTTTATTTCTTCAAAGTATTTATAATAGTTTAGGTCTTTATGATTTGTTAAGAGAAATTAAATCTAATTCAAAACTTGAATATGATTTAAATGGTATAACCAAACTATTAGTTTTTGAAAGAATTCTTGATCCTAAAAGCAAAAAGAAAACATTTGAAAATAGAAATAAATATTTATTTCAACTAGTAGATTCAGATGATATTAACCAAATTTATAGAACATTAGATGTATTAAGTCAAAATTCAAAAAAGATACAAAATAGGATGAATACTAAAATAACTAATTCATCAATTGGCAGAAATACTAGTTTGACTTACTATGATGTAACAAATTATTATTTTGAAACTATGTACGGTGATGATGATGTTTATGAATTAGATGAAAACAACGAAATAATAAAAGATGAAAATGGTAATCCAATTATTGTGAAAAAAGGTTTTAGAAAAAAAGGCGTATCAAAAGAAAATTCGGATGGTCCAATAGTTCAAATGGGATTATTTATTGATAATAACGGAATACCAGTATCTCATAAATTGTTCCCAGGAAACACGCAAGACAAGACAACATTCAAAAATGTGTTAGAAAATGATATTGATGAAATGGATTTAGGAAAAATTATAGTTGTTGCAGATAACGGAATGAATACTCAGGAAAATAAATATTTAATAGTTAATAAAGGAAATGGTTACATAGTTTCTAAAAGTGTTAAGAAAAGTTGGAATTCACAAAGAGAATGGGCACTTGATGAAAACGATTATAATTATATTAGAAATAATTCAAATGAAGTAGTATTTAAATATAAATCTAGAATAAATGAAATAACATTAACTTATAAAAATAGTGATGGAACTAAATCTACCAAAACAATAAAAGAAAAAGAAATAATATATTGGAGTAAAAAACATTACGATAAGGAAGTTAATCAAAATAAAAAATTTATTGAGTATCTTGAATCTTGTAAAGAAAATCCAGATAAATTAAAAGACAAACAAAGAAAATCTCAAGAATATATAAAGGTATTAGATATAGACAAAGAAACAGGCGAAATAATAAAAACAGATAAATTAATAGTATTTTTAGATAAAAAATTAGAAAAATATAAAGAGACAATGGGATATTATTCTATAGTTACATCAGAAATAGAAGAAGATGATAAAGAGATAATTAATAGGTATCATGGATTATCTAGAATAGAAGATTCATTTAGAATAATAAAAAGTGACTTAGAAGGAAGACCAGTATATGTATGGACAGAAGAACATATAAAAGCCCATTTCTTAATATGCTTTATAGCCTTAACAATAATAAGAATAATACAATATAAAATATTAAAATACGAAAATAAATCAACATTAAATGTAGATGGATGGGAACAAGGAATAACAGCAGATAAAATAAAGCAAGCATTAAATAATTTTAAAGCTTGTTCAGACAAAAATGGAATTTGTTTAATAAGTACACCAGATTATGAAATAGAAAAAATAGTTAAATCTTTAAACATGGAAATGCCAGATTTAACAACAATCGATAAGATAGATAAGTTTAAAAATATATTAAATAAAGTTACTTTTATGTGACTTAAATTTTGTAGAAGAAAAAAAGTATCATAAACCCTTATAAATATTAAGGAAAATGATACTTTTTTTATTAACCAACTGAAAAAGTCGGGACTAAAGATCCAGATTTTTTAGAAGATATATATGTTAAAGATAATATAGTGCTA
>JBJEXX010000091.1:0-8689 GCA_051886215.1 Bacilli bacterium
TTTTCTCTTTTTTTATGTTTTAATAATTATTCCCACATCTAGTTTACTACATCAACCATGAGTGATTTTTGACAATAGCAATAATTTATGCTATTATTAGTATGTAAGCAAGAAAACTTGCATAAAATTAAAAAGAGGAACATTCAATTCTGTAAGTGAATGTCGTCTCTAATAATATAGGTTTGACACTCTATACTGAAGAGTGTCTATTTTTTTATTGCTAACACCAGTAAGGTAGAAAGTAACAAAATGATAGCAATGAGCTTTAGAACTTTTACAATAAAAGTCTTAGTTTTCATTAATATCTACCTCCCTTCTTTTACAAGATTGGAGGACGACACTCAACAATTAAATGTTCCAAAAATATTATAACAAATGTTCGGTGGTGTGTTCAATAAAAATATAAAAGAATTATATTTTAATTTGTTATTTTAGGTTTGAAGTATTCTTAGGTTCAACTATTAGATTATTAGTAGAATAATATGTTATAATAAATAACTAAGAGGTGATTAATATGTCTAAAATATCTAATGCTATAAGTATGCTTAATTTATTATCAACAGGACGTAAATATAGTATAAAAGAATTAGCGGATATTTTAGAGGTTACACCTAGAATGGTAAGAGTATATAAAGATGAATTAGAAAAAGCTGGTATCTACATTGATACTATTATGGGACCTTATGGAGGATATGTTTTAAATCAAACAATCCGTACACCTGAAAGAAAATTTAAAAAAGAAGATTATGAAATATTAAGCACTTATATAGATTTATTAAATACTGAAGATAAAGAAAAAATAATTATTTTAAAAGATAAAATAAGAGGTATATATATAGATAGTAAACAAGAACAAAAAGAATTAAGTTTGGATAGTAATATTAAAAATAAATATAACATATTGACTCGCGCTATTAGAGAACATAGAAAAGTTAAAATATTATATTATTCTTATAATAAAGGAGAAATGGAAAGAATTATTCATCCTTTGGAAATGTTTTTATATAAAAATGGTTGGTTTTGTGCTGCTTATTGTGAATTGAGAAAAGATATGCGTCATTTTGAATTAAAAAGAATTAGAAAAATAGAATTACTTAAAAATAAATTTGAGTAGACGATATACTTCCTACTAAAATGATAATATTGTTTTAGAAAGGAAGTTTTATTATGAAAGAAAATATGTTTGAAAATTTTGAAAAATTAGAAATGAGAGTACTAGATTCTTTAGAAAAAACGGATTTAGAAAATATTAATAAAATATTAAAAAGTATTTCTGAACCAACTTTAACTACTGGAGTAGGTGGCTCAAGTGTTGTAAGTAATTTTTTATCTAAAGTTTTAAATACAAAAAATAATATAATTTGTGAAAATACAACATTTAGAGATTTAAACTATAAGAATCTTAATAATTATAAAAATATAATAACTTGTAGTTATGGAGGAAGGAACCATGGGGTTAATATGGCTTTAAAAAATAATTTAAATCACTATTTATTATCTAGAAATACTTTAGAAAATTATATAAATATAAAATATGAAACTACAGATATTGATAAGAGTTTTATTTCTTTATCCGCTACTTTAATACCTCTTTCTATTATTTTAATGTATTATACTGATAATGATTTAAATTTAATAAAAGAAATATTACAACAAAAAGAAGAATTTAAAAATTTAAATGATCTTAATAATTGGGAAGTATTATCAGGACATGATACTAATACAGCTCATAGTTTTTTAGAATCAACTATGGTAGAGTCAGGATTTTCTAATGTAGTAGTTCATGATAAATATGAATATTGTCATGGAAGAAGTAATTTAAATTATAATTATCATAATAACTTAATATTTTTTAATAATACTAATGAACTGGATTTATTATATCAAAAAGAATTACCTAAATATTATGATAATATAATTGAATTTAATAAAAAATATGGAGATGATATCATAAATGATTATTATTTAACATATCAATCTATGCTTTTAATGAAAGATTTAGCTAAAGAAAAAAATATAGATTTATGTAATATTAATTATTCATCTATAGTAAAAAAAATATATTTTTATAAAGGAGAAATGTAATGGAAAATTTAACTTATGTAACTAGTAATTATGGAAAATATATTCAAGTTAAAAAACAGTTTGAACAAAATAAATTAGATATATATTATTTTAAATATGAATTAGACGAACCTGATATAAATGATATTAAATTTATATCAAAACAAAAAGCAATACAAGCATATAATTTATTAAAAAGTCCGGTCTTTGTTGCGGATTCTGGTTTTTATATAAAAAATTATCCTAATAATCCTAATTATCCTGGAGCGTTTGTAAAAAGAAGTCAGGTTTCTAATGATATAGAAAATTTATTAGAAGTAATGAAAGAGGCAAATGATAGAGAGTGTTATTTTTTAGATTGTTTAACATATTATGATGGTAATCAATTACAACAGTTTTTTGGAAAAAGTGAGGGAACTTTAGCTTATGAAAAAAAAGGGAATTTAAATGATAAAGCAAAATCAAATTTATGGTATGTATTTATTCCTAAAAATTGTTCTAAAACTTTAGCGCAAATGACTGATTACGAAAGAGATAATAGGAAAGATGATAGAACAAGCGCTACATTGGAATTTATAAATTGGTATAAAAAAGAAAAGATAAATTATAAAGATATTAAAAAGAAAACTTTAACTTGAATTTTATATAGTTGACATTAAATAATATTTTTGTTAAATTAATCTTGGGAGTGATATTATGTTATATATTAATTATGTACTTACATATAAAGTAAATATCACACCTAACATCTAAAAAAATGAAAAAATAGATGTAGGTGTGAGTTTTTATCGTGCCTGCATCTCGTATAAGACTATACGGATGTATAGTCTTTTATTATTTTTAAAGGATGTGATAATATGATGGATATAAATTTAAATAAAATAACTAAAAATTTTGGAGAAAATTTAGTTTTAAATGATATCAATTTAAATATACAAGAAAAAGATAAAATAGCTATAATAGGTGAAAATGGTAGTGGAAAGACAACATTACTTAATATAATCGCAGGTACAATAACAGAAGATACAGGAAAAGTTTCAATAAGAAAAGACGCAACTATAGGTTATTTAAGACAAAATATAGAAAATGAAAACGATTCATTAACAGTAAAAGATGTATTATATAATGGTGTTCAAAATATTATTAATTTAAAAGAAAAATTAGAAAGATTAGAACAGAAACTAACAACAGCATCTAATAATTTAGATGATATTATTTTAAAATATACCAAAGTACAACAACAATTTATAGATATTGGTGGTTATGAAATAGATATAAAAATTGAAAAAATAGTTAGTGGATTTAAAATAGATAAAAATTTATACAATAGAAAATTTAATACCTTATCAGGTGGAGAAAAGACTCTTATTACTTTTGCTTCTATTATTATTTCAAATCCCGATATATTACTTCTTGATGAACCAACTAATCACTTGGATATAGAAACTTTAGAATGGTTAGAAAAGTATTTGGCTTCATATAAAGGGACTATAATATTAGTATCTCATGATAGATATTTTATTGATAAAGTTACTAATAAAATAGTATCACTTGAAAATGGTAAGATAGAAATATTTAATGGTAACTATAGTTATTATATAGAAGAAAATGATAAAAGAATTTTAAATGAATTTAAAAAATATAAAGATCAACAAAAATTAATAGAAGCTATGAAAAAGAAAATAAAACAACTTCAAGAATTTGGTAGATTAGCATTTCCTGGAGGAGGACCATTTTTTAGACGGGCAGAAAATATTAAAAAAAGATTAGAAAAATTAGAAAAACTTTCTAAACCCAAAGAAGAAAAGAAGATTCCTTTAAGTTTTTCTAATTCCAAGAGAAGTAGTAATGTAGTACTTGATTTAAATGATATAAATATAGAATATCCAAATAAGAAGATTTTAGAACATGCAAGTATGAAAATTAATTATCAAGAAAAAGTTTGTTTAATAGGAAATAATGGATGCGGAAAAACATCTTTATTAAAATATTTATTAAATGAAAAGTTATTTTCTTCTAGTGTTTCAATAGGATATATACCTCAAGAAATTTATTTTGATAATATGAATAGAACTATTTATGAAGAAGCAAGAAAATATTTTGAAGGAGAAGAACACCATTTAAGAAGTGCATTATGTAAATTTTACTTTTTTAAAGAAGATATAAATAAAAAATTATCAGTTCTATCAGGTGGTGAAAAAGTAAGATTAAAGTTATTCTGTTTAATGCAAAAAGATTTTAATTTACTTATTTTAGATGAACCTACTAATCATATAGATATAGAAACTAGAGAGATTTTAGAAAAAACATTACAAGAATATAATGGTACTGTATTATTCATTTCTCATGATAGATATTTTATAAATAATTTAGCTACTAAAATAATTTATTTTGATAATAAAAAGTTAAGGTATTTAATTGAAAATTATGATTATTACAAAAATAATAAACATAAATATATGTCTTAAGTATATAATTGTACAAGTGTAAAAAAATGTAAAATAAAATAAAAAATAAATAAAATTCATAACAATAATTTTTTTTCATAGTATAATTATGTAACAGGAAAGAGGTTTTTATATGCTAATTTTAACAAAATCAATATTTGCAATCATGATAGGTTTTCTATCATCAGTAATATTAGGCTTATTTATAATACCTTTATTAAAAAAAATTAATATAAGACAAAATATAAGTGTATTTGTAGGTGAAGCACATAGAGCTAAAAGTGGAACTCCTACTATGGGAGGTTTAATATTTATATTACCTACGGTACTTGTTACTTTAGGTCTAGTTCTTTTAAATAAATTAGAAATGAATTGGTCCTTAGGAATAATTTTATTAGTATTTGTATGTTATGGATTAATAGGTTTCTTAGATGATTATTTAAGTGTAAAAAATCATAAAAATGAAGGATTAAAAGATAGTCAGAAATTATTGGCTCAAGTCTTAGTTTCTATTTTGTTCTTTTATATTTATATAAAAAATGGTGGACAAACTGCTTTAGTAGTTTCTACTTTAGGAATAAATATAGAAATGGGTTGGGTATATGGATTGTTCATATTATTTGTTTTAGTTGGAGCTAGTAATGCAGTTAACTTAACTGATGGTTTAGATGGACTGGCAGGTAGTTTAGCTACAGTTGCGCTTATAGCGTTTGCTCTTATATCACTTATGGTAGGTTACACTGACATTGGAATATTTACTTTGGTTTTAGTAGGATCTATAATGGGATTTTTAATTTATAATATGTATCCTGCCAAAGTTTTTATGGGTGATACCGGTTCTCTTGCCTTAGGAGCAGTTATGGCTAGTATTGCGATTATTGTTCATAGAGAATTAACTTTACTTGCAGTTGCTTTTGTATTTGTGATTGAAACACTTAGTGTAATTTTACAAGTAATATGGATGTTCTTATTTCATAAAAAATTATTCTTAATGACACCACTTCATCATCATTTTGAAAAATTAGGATGGAGTGAACCGGATATAGTAAAATTATTTCTTGTAGTAGGATTAATATTTGCTATGGCAGGAATATTCTTTGGAGTTTGGTTATAAACAGGCAATGCCTGTTTTTTTGTTTACAAAAAAAATAAAATATAGTACTATATAGGTAATTTTAGGAAGATAATTTTTATAATCTAATAATAATATTTATGAAGTAGGTGATCTAAATGTACAATAGTAATATAAATTTAAATCTATATAAAACGTTCTATGAAGTTGCGAAATATGGAAGTATATCAGAAACAGCAAAAAAGACATATACTTCTCAACCTGCAATAAGTAAAGCTATAAAGAAATTAGAAGGAGAATTAAATGTAGAATTATTTTATAGAAATTTAAATGGAATAGAATTAACCGAAAAAGGAAAAGAACTATTATTTTATATAGAAAAAGCTTATAATAATTTAATAATCGCAGAGCGTTCTATGTTAGAAACAGAAAATTTAGAGAAGGGTAAGATTACAATAGGTGTACCTTCTCAAATAGGAACATTTTATGTTTTTGACTTTATATCAACTTTCCATGAATTATATAAAAATATTGAAATTACTATTGTTAGTAGTGGAACAGAATCACTTCTTAAAAAGTTATCGTCTCATGAAATAGATTTTATTATAGATTCTTCTCCAATTAATACAGAAGATAGTAATGTTATTATAAAGTCTTTAACTAAAGTAAATAATTGTTTTGTTGTAAATAAGAATAGTGATATAGATATAAGTAAAATAAAAAAATTAAAAGATTTAGAAAATTATCAATTAATATTACCAATTCCTAATACTTCTAATAGGAAAGAATTAAATGAAATATTCAATAAATATGATTTAAATCCTACAAATGTAATGAATATTCATACAAGTGAAATGATAATAGGTGCAGTAAAAAGAAACTTAGGTATTGGTTATGTAATAGAGGATTTAGTAAAAGATGATCAATTTTTAGAAATAATTAAACTAAAAGAAACTTTACCAAAGATTGAGATTAATTTAGTATATGTTAAAAAATATCTTACTACGGCACCTACTAAATTTATTCAGATGTTTATAGATTCAAAATTTAAAGATTAATAATTAGGTTTGCTGTTTTGCAATATTTAAAATTATACCAATACTAGCCATACTTACAAGTAAACTACTACCACCATAACTTAGAAAAGGTAAAGTTACTCCAGTTGCCCTTTATAGTGTGGTAAAAAAATAAGGGGTTGCCTTTCGTATGTGGTATTTTTTTAAGCCTTAATAGTACTTGCAAGATAAGATAACACTTTAAATTTTAAATTGATTTTGACTTCTTTTTTATCGCCATAATCATAAACAACAATGCTATCTATTAATCTTTTAATCAAAGTTCTACTTGGATCTTTCATACTTACATACTTTTCAACTAAATCCCTACAACGAGTAAAATCCATTTCAGCTCGTTCATTTGATAAGTTATTGTATTTAGACTCTAATTTTTCTTTTTCTTTATTTAAAATTTGCAAATTATTTTCGTGATCTTGTGATAATTTTTTAAATATCTCTAGTGAAATATGACCTTCCAATTTGTCATTATATAAACTAGATATTGTATTCATTTCTTTATCAATTTTTATTTGTATTGCATCTACATTATTTTTTAATTCTAATAAATCTTTATTATAGATATAAACAGAATCTTCTACTAAATTTCTAATATCATAATGTTTAATAAATTCATCGCCAATTTCTTTTAAATAATTTATTACATCTTTTTCTAATAAATCGTAGTTTAATCTATTAGGAGTACAACCCGATGCTTTTCCTTTTCTATTATAGTAATTACAACTTGTATATTTAGTTTGAGTTTGAGCAGTTCTTTTGTATGTAATACCTAAAGAACGACCACAATTACCACATACAAGCAAACCAGATAATAAGTACTTATCAAAATCTCTTTCCTTTGGTGTTGTATGTCTTTTCTTTACTATTTCTTGTACTTTATCAAAATCTTCTTTGCTTATAATAGGTTCATGTGTATTTTTAACTACAATGTATTCTTCTTTTTTTGTTTTACGACACTTTTTATTGTTATAACTTATTTTTTCGTGTGTATGTTGTACCATATTACCAATATACATTTCATTAGTTAAAATATTTCTTAATGTAGAATGTTTCCAAATACCATTTCCGTTATTTTCTGTGACTTTCAAGCCTCTAGGTTCTTTCTTATGTACTATTGGAATAGGAATTTGTCTTTCAGTTAATTTTTTAGCAATTACACAAACTCCATGACCATCAAGTGCTAGTGAAAATATTAATTTAACAATTTCACTTGCTTCTGGATCGATAATTAATTTGTGATGGTCATTAGGATCTTTCATATAACCATAGCAAGGAAATGATCCGATGTATTCTCCTTTTTCTTGTTTTACTCTAAATGAAGATTTTACTTTTTTAGACACATCTCTTAAATATAAATCATTAACTCCTAATCTTAAACCTAACATTGAATCACCAATTAACGAATCGTATGAATCATTAATAGCAATATATCTAACATTATGTTCTAAAAAGAATTCCTCTATATATTTACCTGTACCGTACATTTCACGACCTAATCTTGACAAATCCTTTGTAATAACACAATTTATAAGTCCGTTTTCAATATCTTGTATCATTTCTGCAAATCCAGGTCTTTCAAAATTACCACCAGAATAACCATCATCGATATATTCTTTAACTAGATTTAAACCATTGTTTTTTGCAAATGAATTAATTATCATCCTTTGACTTGATATTGAAGAAGATTCATCACTTTTTCCAATATCATCTTTTGAAAGTCTTAAATAATCTGCACATTTATAGATTTGATTTCCTATCATATATTATTATTCCTCCCTTTTAATGATAGGGGTCTAAAATATCTACGATTGCATGGTACCATCATTTTTAATTTTTTGTAGCTCATTCCAAACACCTCCAAACAATAATTTTTTCTTATATAATTCTTCATTAAAAGTTCTATTAATAATTGTTTTTAAATCATCTCCATCTTCATTAAAAACAAACTCCAATTTTACTATCTTATTTCCATACATTTTAATCATTGGATCACCCACTTTAAGAGTATGATTAAAATTTGAAATTATGTTATT
>JBJEXX010000092.1:0-8682 GCA_051886215.1 Bacilli bacterium
TAGAAGGAAGTCAAATAACAAGTACAACAAATGTATTTAAAGAAGGAACAGTTGCGTATACGACATATCAAAACGAAGCAATACAAGGAAGAAGTAGTAAAACAAAATTAATGGGTGACTTTGATTCAAGTAAAGAATCAAGTGGATTATATACATATCCAGATATGGAAGGCGGAACAACATACTATTATAGAGGAACAGAAGTAAATAACTATGTAAGCTTTGGAGGATTTACATGGAGAATAGTAAGAGTATTAGAAGATGGAAGTGTAAGACTAATACTAGATGATAAAATAGACAATACAACATATAGATATAATAGTCAATATGATAATCCTTCATACGTAAAATATTCTACAAGTGATATAAAGGGAGTAGTAGATAATTGGTATAATACAAATTTAACTAATTATGATCAATATATAGCTGCAAGTACTTATTGTAGTGATACAAGAGAAGACAATGATAATAATCTTGCACAAATTTTAATTGCATCTGGTGCTAAAAATGTATATGGAATATTTTCTAGAGGTGATTTGGTAGATACTGATAATGACGGTGAAAACGAAACGATTTATCTTAAACCGGATTTAAGTTGTAATGAAGAAGATAAAGTAGAAAGTAAAATTGCCTTATTAAGTGCGGATGAAGCCACTCTAGCAGGTGTTGGTGCACTAGATATATCAGGTAATTATTTGAAAAAAAATTATATATGGTGGACAATGTCTCCATTTAATTTTTCAGATTATGCTTTTGCAACTTTGATTGATACTTACAATTTCGATTTTAGTAATACTAAGGCAGTAAGTCTTGAAATTGGATATGTTCGTCCAGTTGTTACTCTAAAAGCTACAACAACTATTAACTCTGGAAGTGGAACAAATACTGATCCTTATATAATAGGATAAATAAATTTATAATAAAAAAATAAGAATTTATAATTTATAATTCTTATTTTTTATTTTCATCTTTTTTAGCTAATAATTTAGTTTTCTCTATTTTGACATGATTGCTAATAAAATAATTATGATAATTCTGTAAAATCATTCTAGTTTCGTCCAAAGTATTTATATTAACCTTATAATTACTTATATTAGCAATATATCTTTCTACAAAAAATTTATTTATATTAGGATTAGTATAAATCCATTCTTCTATAATAGAAAAATTTCTATTTTTTAAAGAAGCATAAAAAGCAATATTACTTCTAGCTTCATTTACAGTAGGATTTCCTATTTTACTAACATAATAGTTTTTAATGAAACTATAGATTAAAAAATAATTTTTAGTATCCTCATCTATACCTAGTTTTTCATATTCTTTTTTATCAAAATATTCCATGCATTTTTTATTATCTAGATCATTATTGCAGTATTTTTTTAAATCATTTTTCAATATGTTTTCTTGTTGAACTAAATTATTGTTGTTATAATCTAAAAATTCCATATTATTCCTTCTTTCTTTTAAAATGCTTACATATTATATCATTTATTATTTGTTTTGTCAAAATTATTTTGTTATAATCTAGATAGTGAGGTTCTTTATGAATGGTATTATAGTAATAGATAAACCAGAAGATTATACAAGTAGGGATATTGTAAATATTATTTCAAAACAAATTGGTACAAAAAAAGTTGGACATACTGGAACACTTGATCCATTGGCAACAGGTGTACTTGTAATAGGAGTTAATAAAGCCACTAAAATATTGGAATTATTATTTTCTGATGAAAAAGAATATATTGCGGAAGTAAAAATGGGAATTTTAACAGATACTCTAGATATAACGGGAAATGTTTTAAAAGAAGATTATAACTTTTCAATAACTGAAGATAAAATAAAACAAGCTTTTAAACACTACCAAGGTAAATATATGCAAGAAGTTCCAATATATTCTGCAGTAAAAATAAATGGTAAGAAATTATATGAATATGCTAGAAATGAAGAAAAAGTAAATCTTCCAAAAAAGGAAGTTAATATCAAAGAAATTGAGTTATTAGAATTTAATGAAGCTAGCTTTAAATTTAAATGTAAAGTAAGCAAAGGAACTTACATTAGAAGTTTAATAAGGGATATAGGAAATTATTTAAATATTTATTGTACCATGAGTTCTTTAAGAAGAATTAAACAAGGAATATTTACTATTGATATGGCTAATAACCTAGAAGATATTGCTAATAATAATTTTAAATTTATAAGTTTAAAAGATGCTTTGATTAATTATAAACAAATAGAAGTAGATGATAAATTATTATTTAAAATTAAAAATGGACAAAAACTTACTAAAAAATATAATGAAGATATTATTGTTTTTACTTATAAAAATGAAGTTATTGCTATTTATGAAAAATCTTTTAACTATTATAAAGCTAAAAAAGTATTAGTTGTCTAATATTGTCTTTTATGTTAGTATATAATTAATAATAGTATAAGGAGTATATATGAAAAAAAAGAAATTTAAACTAAAAAGAAAAGTTAAATTTATATTTTTATTATTAATATTAGTTTTAGTAGGTGTTTTTTGTTTCGGATATGATCTTTATGAAAATAGTAAACCAAAAAAAGAGGTTTCAAAACCAGTACAAAAAGAAGAAAAATATCCAAAAGAATATAAAGCTTCTTTAGTAATGGTAGGAGATGCATTAATTCATAATAGCGTATATGATGATGCTAAAACTGCAGATGGTTATGATTTTAAACCTATGCTTGAAAATATAAAACCAATAATTCAAGAATATGATTTAGCGTATTATAATCAGGAAACTATTTTAGGAGGTACAGAATTAGGACTTTCTAATTATCCTAGATTTAATTCACCATATGAGGTTGGAGATGCTTTTATAGATGCTGGATTTAATCTTGTTTCTTTAGCTAATAACCATACTATGGATCGAGGAGTAGAAGCTGTTGAGAACTCGTTAACTTATTGGAAAAAACAAGAAAATGTTTACACTGCAGGTAGTTATTCTTCATTTGAAGAAAGAGATACTGCTAAAATAAGTGAGGTAAATGGTATAAAATACGTCATGTTATCTTATACTGTATGGACTAATGGGTTAACTCCACCTGTTGGAGAGGAATACTATGATAATGTTTATAGCGATGAATTAGCCAAAGCAGATGTTGAAAGAGTTAGAGATAAGTGTGATGTAGTTATGGTAGCTATGCACTGGGGAACAGAAAATTCTAATGTTGTTGATTATCAACAAGAAGCAATCGCAGAGTATTTATCAGAATTAGGAGTAGATATAATAATCGGAGCTCATCCGCATGTAGTTCAAAAAATAGGATATGTAAATGATACATTGGTAATATATTCTTTAGGTAACTTTTTATCAGGACAAATTGGCACGGATAAAAGAAGTGGATTAATTGCTAGTGTTGATATAACAAAAACTGTTAATAAGGATAAAACAGAATCTATTAAAATTGATAATATAAAAGCTGAATTTATTTATACTTATCATGATGATTATTCTCATAATTTTAAATTATATTGTTATAAAGATTTAAATGATAGTATATTACCTGGTTATAAAGATTATTTTAATACATTAAGAGAAACAATAGATAACGAGAGTGTAAAAATAGAAGAACTTAATTAGTTCTTTTATGTTGAATTATGTATTATTATTTGTTATAATTTAAAATAGTTGGAGTGATGATATGGATAAGAAAAAAATTGTTGAAATAGAAGTGTTAGGATCAACTAAAGAAGAAGATTATACTAAACCTATTCAAGTAATAGAAAAAAGAAGTGAGAAAAATAAAATAAAAGATAAATCTATCAATTCTACTTCAACTTCTAAACCTAAAAGAAGATTAAAAAAAGGACTTTTACAAAAGATATTTTGTATATTAAGTGCTTTATTTATATTGGGATGTTTTATATTGTATGGCTCTAGACTAGTTAAATATTATAGAATATATAATCCTAAAGATAATACTAATACAACTAATGCTTTAGCGGATGCAATACTTAAAGAATCTAGCGTAGTAACTTCGGGTGAAGGTTTATACAGAGTATCTGGAAGTTATATATATAAAGGCCAAAATGTTAATAATTATTTAAAATATTCTAATTTTACATGGAGAATATTAAAAATAGGAACTGATGGAACTATAGATTTAATATTAGATGATAGTATTAATGTTATATCATTTGATAAAGAATCTACTGATTATAGAGAATCTGATATTAATGAATATTTAAATAAAGTATTTATTAAGAATCTTAATACTGATTTATTAGTGAAAACAAGCGTTTGTTTAGACAAAGTAGAAGATGTAAATAGTATTAGTTGTAATGATACTAATGTTGATAATTATGTTAAAATAATTGATATTAGTACATTCTTAAATAGTAAAGTAGATGATACTACATTTATCAGCGATGAATATACTTCTAATATTTGGACTAGCAACACATCAAATAATAAAGTTTGGTCTATAAATGGATTAAGTTTATCTCAAACTGCTCCAGATGAAGCTTATTTCGTAAAACCTGTTGTTACATTAAATAACACTAATAAATTGTTAAGTGGAAAAGGAACAAAAGATAAACCTTATGAAATAGAAAAAAAGAATGGTGTTCAAGTTGGTGATTATGTACAATTAGGTGAAGATAATTATATTATTTATGAAATGGACAAAGATATAGTAAAATTACAATCAACAAGTATTGATAAGTTAGGATTGTATAGCTATTCTGATGTTAGTGTTAAATTTGATATTAATGATAATTCTAGCGTTGCTAATTATTTAAACACTGAATATTATAATAGTTTAAGTTATAAAGATAAGTTGGAAAAAACAACTTGGTACACAGGTAGATATAATGGAAAATATAACGATATTTATAAAGATAGTGCAGAAAGTTATATTGGTATGCTTAATGTAAGTGATATTAAATTTGGTAATTTATATGGTTATTATTTGTTGACACCTGTTTCAAATAATAAAGTATATATATATGAAGAGGAATTAGAAGCATCAAAGACTAATATTACAAGATATATACGTCCTACAATTGCAATTAAGAAAAATATTTTAAAATCAGGAAAAGGTTTGCAAGATAATCCATACAAAGTAGGTGAGTAAGATGAAAAAAAGAAGTGAAAAATATAAAGAAGAAAATACAGAACAAAAAATCACAAAAGTAAAAGGCGAAAAAAAATCTAAAAAACCTAAAAAAAAGAAAGAACAAAAACTTTATAAAACAACTATTTTATTTATTATTCTTGATATTTTAGTAGCTATTTGCTTTTTTGTCTTATATGGACCTTTTTCTTATTTTAGAAATGTTTTAGTAACAACTGCTTTAAAGACTAAAACTCATGCTTGGATTGCTTATACTTTTTTTAGTGAAGAAAGAGTAAACAAAATTAATTCACAATTTTCTTATATTCCTTTAACAGATGATGTTGATTTAGATCAAATTGTTATTGATAATAGTGAAAAGAAAAAATATGATAATGAGTACGATAAAGCAATTTTAACTCGTGATAAAGGAAATAAAGATTATAAACTGTTAAATATAGAGGTCGCTGGTTACAATGCTTACTTAGTGGCTATATATAATCCTGCCAAAGTAAAATTAATAACCTCTAAAAGTTTTAATACAGGAAGTGGAGCTGAAAAAGTTAAAAATATCTGTGAACGTTTAGGCGGATTAGTTTGTATTAATGGGGGAATGTTCCAAGATACTACTGGATGGGGAAGTGATATTCCTCAAGGATATTTAATAAAAGATGGACAAATAATTTGGTCTGATCATAATCTAAAAGCTAATCTGATAGGATTTAATAAAGATAATAAATTAGTATTAATGAACGCAACAGGAGAAGAAGCTATTCAAAAAGGAATGCGCGATGCTTTAGAATTTGGACCATTCTTAATAGTTAATGGCAAAGAAATTGAACAAACAACAAGTCAAGCTGGTGGTTATGATAGAGCGGCACGTGTTGCGATTGCTCAAAGAAAAGATGGAGTAGTATTATTTCTAGTTACTGATGGAGTACATACTAAAGGACCAACTTTAAAAGAAGTTGCGCAAACTCTTTCCTTATATGGAGCTTATAATGCTGCTAATTTAGATGGTGGAACCTCATCTCAATTAGTTATTAAAGGAGAACTTATAAATACACCTCTAACTATATATGGTAAAAAAGTAGAAGGTGGTAGAGAAGTTGTAAGTGGTTGGGGATTAATTCCTTAATAAAATAACATTAAAGATCAATAATTATTATTGATCTTTTCTATTGATAAATTTATTTGTTTTTGATATTATTTATATAGAATAATAAGGATAGTGGTTATATGAGTACTAAAAAGGATTTACAAATAGAACTATTAAAATTAGAAGAAGAAATAGAACTGTTAACTTTAGAAAAAAATGAAGAGATAAAAGAAATAAAAAATAAGATAAAAAATACAAAAGCCAAGATTGAAAAATTAGAATTTGTAGAGACGAAAAAAAGTCCTAAAATAGAAAAACTATCTTTAGAAAAAACTAAAAAAATAAATAAAATAGAAAAATTATCCTTAGAAAAAACAAGAAAGATACCAAAAAAAGAATTAGAAATATTAAATTTAGAAAAAACAAAAGAATTAAGTCTTTTAAAATTAGAAAATACTAAAAAGTTTACAGAAAACGAAATAAAATATCTCGAGTTAGAAATGACTCAAAAAGTAGAACAAAAAAAGTTAGAACAAGAATTAAATATCAATAAAGAGAAACTTGATAGTAAAATAGATAAATTAGTCAAAGATAATAAAATAGAGGAAAAAATTGTTAATACTATACATAATAGTCCAAAAAATGACAAAAATAAAAATAGGAAGAAATTATTAATTAAAATATTTTATATAGTTATTATGATTTCTTCCATAATCATACTTTTCCTAATAGCTAAAACTTTGTTGGATAGAAGAACTAATGATAAAGAAATAAAAAGTCAGATTAGTGAGATTATTAATAATACTGAAATAACTCTTGATGATAGTGATTCTAAAAAAGAAACAGATGAAGAAAGTGATTATTTTAAATATATGAATACACCACTTATAAGTGTAGATTTTGCTGAATTAAAAAAGAAAAATCCTAATACTAAAGGATGGATTCAAGTTTCTGGTACTAATGTAAATTATCCATTTGTGCAGGCAAATGATAATGAATATTATTTAAGCCACTCGTTTGATAATTCATATAACACTATGGGTTGGGTGTATATGGATTATAGAAATAATATGGAAAATAAAGATAAAAACACTATTTTATATGCTCATGGATTATATAATAATACAATGTTTGGCTCTTTAAAACAAGTAGTAGAAGCTAATTGGTATACTAATCCAGAAAATCATATAATAAGAATATCTACAGAACAAGAAAATAGCTTATGGCAAATTTTTAGTACTTATACTATCAAACCAGAATCTTTTTACTTAACTACAGAGTTTGAAGATGATAAAAGTTATGAAGCCTTTTTAATTACAATGAAAGGAAGAAGTGTCTATGATTATAAAACTAATGTTTCTACAAATGATAAAATATTGACACTTTCATCTTGCTATGATGACAATGTTAGAGTGGTAGTTCATGCTAAATTAATAAAGACAACAGCTAGAAGTTGACGTCAAGTAAATGTAAATTGTTCCTATTTTATTGCATACCTCAAAAATAAATGATATATCTATACTAGATAATAAAGAGGTGATAGAATATGAAAAAAATATTTAGCATATTAGGTATGTTTTTAATGACATTTACAGTTTTTGGAATGACTAGTGTAAAGGCAGAAAATACATATAAATCATATAAAGTTGGCGAAGTAATAGAGGCTCAGGTAGATAAACAAGGAAATAAAGGAAAGTTTATTGTTATAGGAGATAGTCCTACTACATCTGATGAAGTGGTAGTAATCCAAAAAAATGATGGTTTGAATACTGCTATAAAGAATAGAAATATTAAGTACGATTCTAATAATGATTTTACAATAGATAGTAGAGATACTGGTACTATTCAAGATATAAAGGTTACGAATGCTGAAATAAGAAGTGCAATTACTTTTAATAATGCTGGTGCTGGAATTGGGACAGTAAATAGATTTATTACTCAAGCACCTGAATTATTTGATGGCTATATGAGAATAAATGAAGGACATGTTTTTGGATTAATGACTTTAGAAGATTATAACAATCTTGTAACAAAATATGGACAAGATACAGTGGATAAAATATTTGCTAATGACAATTATTGGTTAAATGATGGTGCTGCTACTGAAGAAGAATTACAGTTTACTGATAATGATACTTATAAAATAAATAGTGCTAATAATAGTTTTGATGTTTATGATACTGCAGATCATATTAGTAAAACTTATAATTTGCCAAAATATGCAAGGATAGTAAATAAACAAGTTCAAACAACAGCTCTAACTGGAAATAATTTATTAGTAGAATATGAACCAGCCATAATGTTTACTTTATGTAAAACCGCTATAGTTGTTCCTAATACTCCAAATCCAGATACTGCTGATATGAATGTTATAATGCTAAGTATTGTAGGAATATTATCTTTGGGAATAATAATATTATCAACCAAAAAGATTATAAAAATGTAATGTAGGTTCTTTGTCAAATAGTGTTGGTGAACAATAAGTTTGATAAATGAATTGATTA
>JBJEXX010000093.1:0-8677 GCA_051886215.1 Bacilli bacterium
CTATTATTAAATGATGATTATAAAGAATTAAAAGGTAAATTAAATAAAAGCAGACCTACTATAACAGGTAAGGAAGTTAAAATAGATAAAGACACTTATCAAACATTAAATAAATTCATGAGTACTGCTAAAAGGGTAATAGAAGATATACCTAAAACACAATCAATGGTAAAAACTTTAGAAGAATATACTAAAACTTTTAAAACTACTCAAAGAGAAAATACTCAATTAAAGAAAGAAGTAAATAGACTTGAATTAGAAAATGAAGAAATAAAACAAGAAAATAATAGACTAGAAAATCTTATATATAATTTACTTCAGAGATTAAAAGATTTATTTAAAAAGATTCTTCATATAGGTACTGATAAAGAAAAAGATAATGTATCCGAAGAAATAAAGTATCATTATGATAATAATTATTATAGTGATTTAGATTTGTGTTATATTTCTAAGGGAACAACTAAAGAAAGAGAGATATTTGAACACATTGGCTATATTCGGAAATGTTATTACAAAGAGAAAGATGATGATCTTGATATGGGGAGATAAATTAAAAAAGATTTACTTTAATAAATAAAAATTAAAAAAGTATGATATAATTATAAAAGAAGGGCGAGGTGGATTATGGAAGTACAAACAAGTATTGAAATAGTTGCAAATTATTTTTTGTCAAAAATAGATATGACAAACAAAAAGATGCAAAAAATGTTATATTACGCTTATTCTTGGTATATCGTTGGTTATAATGATAGTGAAAATGTAAATAAAGTTTTATTTATAGAACAACCTGAAGCTTGGATACATGGTCCTGTTTTTCCTACTATTTATGATAAATATAAAATTTTTGGTTGGAATATTATTCCTAAATTTACTGAAGAAATTGATATAGACGAAGAACTTAAAACTTTTTTAGATGAAATAATAAGTGTATTTGGTAAGTATGATGGTGATCAATTAGAATTAATGACTCACAATGAGTTTCCGTGGAAAAATGCTAGAAACAATTTAGATAATACCTTACCATCAAATAATAAAATACAATTAAAAGATATATACAATTATTATTCTACTTTATAGTGTAAAAAAACAGGTGGTTTATGGCAAAAAAAAGAGAAATAAAAACAAGTCAGGATATATCAAAATTAGAGGAACAAAATAAGAATACTTTTTATACATTTGGGTTTAGATATTTTGAAACGGATAGTAAATTATCTTCTGAAAAAGTTTTTAATAGTAATTATAGTTCTATAATTCACTTTTTAAAGACTAACTCTGATTTAATAAGTGCAATGAAACTTATAAGTTCTGAAACTTATAAAACAACTATTATTGATAATAAATTAAAAGATGTAATGCATTTTAAAATTTTAGAAAGAGAAGAATCAAAAAATAGAATAACAGAGATTTTAGTTGAAGTATATGGCAAAAGTCCAAAAGCTGTTGAAGAACTAAAAGAGGGTAGTCAATTTGTAGAATTTGGAATGACTGATGGTTGCCGGTATATTGGAGTGATTATTGACTATCATATTATTGAGATATTATATTTAGATCCTAATCACTTAACTTTTGTAAATAATAAATTTAATATTCCAAATAAAATGTCATATACAGTTCCATCTATGTATAATTTAAAATCGGATAAATATTTAAATTCTAATACTTCTAGTTTTAAATTTGATGTAGATATAAATACGGAATTAGCACAAAAATATGAATTAGAAAAAGAAAAAGAGGCATTAGAAATTGTATTATTAATTATATCTGAATTATACGATGAAACTATACCAAAAGAACAAGCAATTGAAATGTTATTGGACTATGAAAAGGAGAGAAGAAATGAAAAATAATATTCAAATATCATTATTTTTAAATGAAGATACTCATTATAAACCAAATGATTTAGCCTATGAATTAAATAAGCAAATAGATGCTTTAGATGAACCTATTTTGTTACCGGAAAATAAAGGCTTTCCGCAAGAAGCAAATGCTCCAATATTACTATTTATAAAAAATAGTGATATACAATTTATAAGTAATTTTTATACTATTACGATAACATTTGCTGGAGAAAAAATTAGTGAACTTAATAATTATATTCAAAAAATTATGGATGTTTTAGAGAAATTAAATATTAATGCATATAGAATTGGTTATGTTGTTAACATGCAACAAGATTCTAAAGATATTTTAAAATTTAAATCAAAAACTATAATGAATGAAAAAATATTAAAAAGCGAAGATTTCGAACTAAGTTGGTTAGATTTTATAAATGTTAATGGTATGAATGTTAATTGTTGGCATAGATATTATACTAATAAGCAAATGAATGATAAATTAAATATTTTATATGATATTAATACTAAATCAGAAGAAAAAATTGAGATTACAAAACAATTTGTTTTGAAATTTATTGAGGATTCTGAAAAATATATTAATGAATTGGATATATAATTTTATAAATTAGTAACACACTACGATATTGGCAGAGCCAATAACGATGTGTGCCAAAGGTATCCTTTGGAATCCTTATAAAGCCTATCGCCACTTTCATTGCTAAAGCAACAAAACGTGCCACGGCTTATATAAAAAGAATTAGCAAATTTTCAAAATGCTAATTCTTTTTTCTTTCATCTATTCTTTTAGTAATGATATTATGTTCCTCATTATATGTAATAAGTTCAGAACTGCTAACACCTAATTTACTAGCAAACTTATCTAATAATTCTAATGTAGGTTTTCTTCTACCTTTCTCTAATTGATTTATATAAGATAGAGTACTATTTAATTTTTCTGCAAACTTTTCTTGTGATAGATTTAATTGATAACGATAATATTTTAAATTTATTGCTAGTATATCTTTACTTGCTAATGGTTTCAATCTATCACTTCCTTCTAATCTTCATTATATAGAATTGGTGATTTTAAGTCTTTTATACACCTGTATATAAAACATTGATTAAATTTAATTTTTAATATATAATTATAATTGGAGAAGAACTTGTAATTTTATGGTAAAATGTTATTGTAGGTGAGTGTATGAGTGATGTAGGAAAAAAGCCAATAAAGATAGAAAAAAATGTTGAATCTAAGAAACCAATTAAGGTGAAAAAAGAAAATTCGATTTTAAAGTTTAATAATACTCAAACAAAAAAAGTATTTGTTATAATTTCTTTAATGGTAATTATTCTTCTGATAAGTATTTTTATACCTAAACTTTTTATACCAAGTATAGAAAAAGTTAAAGATTCAGTAGTACTAATTGAAGTATATGATGATAATAATGAAATAATAGCAACAGGTAGTGGATTCTCAGCATATGAAAATGATTGGATTGTTACAAATTTTCATGTAATAGAAGGTGCTAGTTCTATTTTAGTTATTACTGATGAAAAAGAAGAATATGAAGTAAATGATATAGTAATTTTTAATAAGAAAGAAGATTTAGCAATAGTTAAAATTGATGGAAGTTTAAATAACTTAAAATTAGGGAATGGTAACAAAGTAAAAACAAAAGATAAGGTAACTGCAATTGGTAGTCCTATGGGAGAACAAAACACAGTTTCCGAAGGAATTGTTAGTAATAGTGATGAAAAAGATATAATTAGAACAACTGCACCAATTTCTCATGGAAGTTCGGGTGGAGTTCTATTAAATAACAAAAATGAAGTAATAGGAATAACCAGTGCCGGTTATGATGAAGCTCAAAATTTAAATTTTGCAATTAATGTTAATGTATTAAAAGATATGTATTCTGCCTACAAAAATAATAAGTATGATGTAATAACTAATAGTAATTATAAAGATTGTGCTCCAAATATTATTAATTACAATACTGATAATAAATTATCTATAAAAAATAAATGTAGTTTTAGTTCATATAACAATTACTCAGCAGATAGTTTAGATTCGTTTTATTTAGCAACTAATTCATATGAGATTTTTGATACTGCAATGTATAAGTTAGGTATTAATGGTTTCAATATAAATTATAAAAATTTAAGCAAATCAAAACAAAAAGAGGCAGCAGAAAATTATGCTTACTTATTGCAATATGAAACTTGCTCTGACGACGAAGTTGTTGTATGTGAATTAAAAGAAAATATAGCATCTTGGACAATGGAACAATTTATAATGGAATTAGATTTGTTAAAAACATATGAATTAGCAATATTAATGGTAGAAATTGATAATTACTTATATTCAACTGATGGACTAGTTAATTATTTAAACGATACTAATTTAGACTATGAAGACAAGATAATATTAAATAGATTGTTTAACAAAAATGATAATAGATATAATAAAGAAATAATAGAAGTTTTTGATAATGATGATAGAATTACTTATGATCAAGAAGTAGAATTGTTGGAATATTTAGGAATGACTGTTGATTCTAATGGCAATGTTTATTGGTAGGAGGAAGTTATGAATTATAATGTTTTAGAAAGAATTAGAAAAAACAATTTAAAAAATGCATTATTAAGTTTGATATATGTTTTAATATTTAATATTCCACTAATTTTATTTATATGTGCTTTATTTACGCAATCAATAGAATCAAGTATGATTTTTGTTGTGATTATATTTGGGTTGTTTGCAATACCAATTGATATAAGTTTTTACAATATAGTTAAATTAGTTATTTTTCCTGAAAAAAGTGATATATTTAAAAAGTATGGTAGCGTAGAAAAAATTCAAGGAATATTAAATGAAATAAATAACACAAAGATTTATGAAGATAAACATTTAATAATTTCTGAAAATTATATATGTGATACTGAGGATTTAGAAAAGATTGTAAAGTGTGTTGATGTTTTAGGAGTTCATAAATTGGTACATAAAACTAATTTTGTTATAGATTATTATAAGATTATTATTACTGATAAATATGGACACGAAACATCATATGTTTACAAATCTTCAGAAGAAAAATTATGTAATAAATTGTTATCTCTAATAGGTTCAAAATGTAAAAATGCTGAATTAGGATATACAAAGGATGAATGGGATCATATCAATAATAATAAAATTGATTTACCAGAAACTGACTCTAATTCTTCATATGATTATAAATGTCCTGAATGTAATTGTTTTATTGATTATGGAGATAAATTTTGTAAAAATTGTTCATGTAAGTTAGATTGGGATGAAGAACAAGATACAGATGAATTTAAGGCAACTTTTAAATCAACAGAGCAAAAACAAATAGAAAGAAAACAGACGATAGAAAAGCATAGAAAAAATTCGAATATATGGAAATGTATAGGAATAGGGTTCTTAAGTTTTATTTCATCTGAAATGTTATTAATGATATTATTAGGTGATAGTATAGAAGGCAATTTGGCATTGTTATTAGTCCTTATAGTTACTATTCCATTTTTTGCTTTATATTATTATCTATTTATAAAAAGAAAAAAATAAAACATCTGACCACTTTAATCAGATGTTTTTTCTATATATTATAAATTAATTCTATCATCAGGTAATTTTGAGTAATCGTACTTTTCAGCACACATTTCTAAATCTTCATAAATTGATTTAATTTCTTCCAGTATTTTTTCAGGTGGAAATATTTCTTTGTAATATTCATAATCTTCTAATTTAAACATCATACTTCTCAATCTAGATCTACATTCAGCAACTCTAGTTCTTTTATCAGAAGAATCTTGTAATAAATCCATTTGAGATTCTCTATATTGTTTCACTAATTCTTTTAGATTTTTAGGAGTTCTATTGTGTGATTTGTCTTTGAAACTATCTAAAATATTATTATAACCAGCAGTTGTTAAAAGAAGTTCTAAACTTATTTCTAATACTTCAGATAAATTTCTTAACATATCAATATCAGGTTTTTTAATATTACCTTTTTCTAGTTCGTTATATGTAGAGTGATGTGTATTTATTAATCTAGCTACTTTTCTTTGGGAGTAGCCTTTTTTCATTCTAGCAGTACTTAATATCTTACTTAATTCTTCAAGATTAGCATTATTATTTTCCATTTAAATCACCTCTAAAATGCTTTCATCCAATAACATAATACCATAACGGATATTAAAAATCAATAATTTTGTCGGTTATTCTTGACAAAAATATAATTACAATGTATATTATAGTTGTCGGGCAATCTTGACAAAAAAGAAAGGAGGATAGACAATGCTAAAGGTTGCTAATACGACTAATGTTTTTTGAAAATTTACACAAGTCTTTAAAGGTTAATTAAAAAGGGGGTGATAGCATAACAGAATCTAGTAAAGAGGGGTTTTGGTTAATACCTGTTCAAGTTGGAACAGATAGTGCACTCACATTACAAGATAAATTGTTGTATGGTCAAATCTTATCATTGACAAAGAAAACTGGATTCTGTTTTGCTAATAATTCTTATCTATCTGAGTTAAATAATGTTACACCTAAAACAATTTCTAATTCTATCACTAATCTTAAGAAAAATAATTATATACGAGTTGAATATCATAAAGAAGAAATAAATAAATATAAAAGAAAAATATTTATGACGGATAAGGTAGTATGGAAAATAAATTCCGGTGGTATAGAAAAAAATGTTAATACCGGTATGGAAGATAATTACCACCATAATAATATAAAGAATAAAAAGAGAAATAAATATAATACCAATAACAATGTTCCTTGGTGGTTAGATAAAGATATTGAGCCAAATCTTGCAACGCTAGAAGAACAGGCAGAGATGGAAAAACTATTAAGTGAATTTAAAAATTGAATGAAAAGGAGTTGGTTTTATAAATAAATAAAAAATTAAATCATAAAATTTAATAAAAAGGAAAAGGGGGAATTATAGAATGGAGGTAGTACTAAAAGCAAAACACACATTTAAAACTGATATATCAAACGAAGAATTATTTAGGGATAGATTTAATGAGATATTGTTAAAAGTTATATTGCATCTTGAACAAAATTACCAAAGTAGTTAAAAAATTATAAATAACTATCAAAAAGGGGTATAATATAAGTTGTAATCGATTTAGTTCTGATAGTTATATACAGAATTGGAGGATATAACTATGAGAGCAAGAGTTGGTATTTATGGGAGGTTATCACAAGAAGATATAGATAAGATAAACAAAGAAGATGAAAGCGAAAGTATTCAAAATCAAAAAAGAATGCTATTAGAATATGCTTTAAAAAATGATTGGGATGTAGTTGATATTTATATAGACGAAGACTATTCAGGTGCTGGAGTATATAGACCAGAGTTTGAAAGAATGCTAAAAGATTGTGAAAATAGAAAACTAGATATAGTTTTATGTAAGAGTCAATCAAGATTTTCAAGAGATATGGAAATAGTTGAAAGATATATAAATAATAAATTTAAAGAATGGAATGTTAGATTTATTAGTTTAGTAGATAATATTGATACTGATAATAAATCTAATAAGAAATCTATTCAAATATTAGGATTAACTAATGAATGGTATTTAGAAGATTTATCTGATAATATTAAAAGGACTATAAGAAATAAAAAAGAATCTGGACAGTTTACTGGTTCATTTGCTCCTTATGGTTATTTAAGAAGTGAAGAAGATAAACACAAATTAGTTATTGATCCTGTTGCTTCAATCATTGTAAAAAAGATATTTGAAATGTACAAGCAAGGTTATGGTTATACTAAAATAGCAACTTATTTGAATGATACTAATGTTCCTAGTCCTTATGAACACAAAAAAGCAAGTGGTAGTAAATTTGTATGCGGAAATGTAGGAAAAGAAAAATCATATTGGTATTCAGATACAATTGCCAAAATCTTAAAAGACGAAGTATATATTGGTAATCTAGTACAAGGAAAAACTAGACACATAAGTTATAAAAATAAAAAATCAGTTCCTGTTCCTAAAGATGAATGGATAATTGTTAAAAACACACATGAACCTATAATAGATGAAGATACTTGGAATATAGTTTCTGCTAAATTTAAAGGTAGGACAAAGCCAAGTAAATCAGGAGAAATTCATATGTTTACTCAAAAGGTATATTGTGATTGTTGTAAGAAAATATTTTACAATGGTTATTCTAAATCAGAAAATGGTACTAAACATTATTATTTAACTTGCAAGTCTAGAAAATCAGGTGTATTTTGTGAAAATAATTTATCAATTAGAGTAGACAAATTAAAAGAGTTTATTCTTAACGAGATTAACGAATATATCAAAGTTTATCATAATTCTAAAACTTTAAATGAGAAATACCAAAAATTAAATACTGAAAATAATAAAAATGAGATTCAAGAACAAATAAAAACTTTAGAAAAACAACAAATTGACTTAGAAAAATTACAAAGCAAAAAGAATTCATATTTAAAAAAACTATATGAAGATAGAATAGAGGGTTTCATTACTGATGAACAATACAAAGCTTTTAGTAAAGATTACGATGATGAATTAAACGAATTGCAAAACAGGATTCAGTTAATAAAAGATGAAATCACTCTCTTAAATCAAAAGCACAATGATATGATTGATAGAGATAAAATATTTAATAAATATAAAACTATAAAAGAATTAGATAGAAGTATATTAGATGATTTTATAGAAAAAATATATATCGGTGCAGTAGATAAGAAAACGAATGAACGAGAAATCAATATTGTATGGGCTATATAAATTAGTCCATACAAGACTTGTGTAGAATAAACATAACCTCCACA
>JBJEXX010000094.1:0-2095 GCA_051886215.1 Bacilli bacterium
TTTAAGAATTTAACTCATAGTTTTTATATATTTTTTAACTTTCTTTGCAATTGTGTATACTCTAATTGGAACTAAAGAAATAATAAGTTTTTTTAAATATATATGTTCTAATGATAATTCTATATTATAAAATCCTTTTATTATATATGGTACTTTTAAATAATACAACGTAATAGCTTTAATTGATGAAGTATTTTAATTAAAACTTATATATATAAATTTATTTAATATATGGGGAATAGTGATTTCTTCTTAATATGTAAAATCAATATTTTTCTTATAATATGCCTTTATGAAAAGTATTAATTTAAATGATAATGAAATAAATGTAATATAGAACTAGAGCAATTGGTTATGTATGTTATAGATAAATACATGAATTAGGTCTAAAAATAATATTTCAGATAATACAAAGAGTGGAAGATGAAAGTAAACAATATAATCTAAAATTTCAATTAATATTTACTATAGATGAATATTTTGGGGATGGTTAATTTGTATAGATAAGTCATTGGATAGTGGAATTAAAGATATTACAGATAAAGAACATTATACTAACTCATTCTATATACTTGTATATTATAATATAAGTTTTTTTATGAACTAGGTCTAAAAGCTATATACAATGATTTAAGCAATGTATGTTATATAGTATATATAGAGTTATAGGATAATCTACCAGATGAACTGTAAGACTTGAGATAGTAATAGGATATATGAAAGAATAATTAATATGATATGATAGCATAAATGACTATGTGATAAATATCTTATATGTGCTTTACTAATTTTCTATCTAAAGAACAATTTGATCTATAAGTATTAAAATAAAGGTTCAATTTTAATAAAACTTGAAAAAATATGAGAATAACAGAGTATTTAGTTGCTATTACAGGTAAATTTAGTAATAGAAAATAGTTAGTGGTTTTAGATAGAGTTAAACATAGATAAGTTTAAATAGAATGTAGATGATTTTATGAAAAGTAGATTATCCTCAGATATAATGCTCTATAGTATGGTATATGGACAGGATTAAGACTCGTTGTATTTACTTAGCTATGTGTACATAATTGTATGATATTTCATAATTCACAAATATATAATTTATATAATGTATATGAAGCAGATACTACTGATATTATAGAAAAAATAAAACATTTGAAACTATAAAGATGTGTTGATTTGCCTATATAATATATTAGAAGAAATTATGAAAGAAGCAAGAAAATATAAATTTTATGAATAAACATATATATGATTTTCATTTAAAGAGAATAGTAATTTATTTTAAAATTTAAATTTATCAAAATAAATAGGTATTTTGATTTATGGATAAGTAGAAGAAATATTAGATTAAGATTTATACAATATTCAAAATAAAGAATAATAGATATGCTAAATATTTAAATCATAAGACGATTTTTTGAGGAATGGTATATCTTAAAAACTTTATATAGGGATAGTTAAAAGGATATATACTAAATTAGGTTTTCTTAATAAGTGTATTTATATAATTCTTAAGTTTTAGTGGTTCATTTTATATTTTGTAATATTAAAGCTTTTAGAATATGAATGTAAAAAGTTTATTTCTATAACATATATGCCAATAGAATATGAGAGTATATTAATTTGATTAAATAAAATAAATATAAAAAGCTGAATGTATAAGGAACAATAGATTATCATTAGATAACGATTAAAAATGTGAAATAATAGAATGTAAAATAAAGCTTAAGGCTAAGAATTATAAAAATTTATATCGATGAAAATTAATTATATTATAGCTAGATTTATTATAATAATTAAAATATACTATGAAAAATATATAAAATTTTTTTGTTGATAACTATGGTATAAATGTTAATAACTTTAAAATATTAAAATATAGAGTAAAATATTTCTAAAAAAATATTAAAAAAGTGTTGACGATATAAAAACATGATGGTATAGTTATACTTGTCCTTAAGGAAAGGGCAAAAACAAAGAAAACAACTTTAAAAAATAAGTTGACAAAGAAAAATAACTTTGATAAACTTAAGAAAGTTAAGAAATGAACTTTGAAAATTAAACAGTAGGTTAATTTATAGAATTGAAA
>JBJEXX010000095.1:0-8348 GCA_051886215.1 Bacilli bacterium
GGATTATGATTTTTTATTTTTTTATTTTAAACGCACTTTCCTTATAAATAAAAAAAGCAAACTAATTGCTTTTTGTAAAATTATTAAATTTATCTATTTCTGAATCAGCTAAAGTTGTTTTATTTAGTTTTTCAAATAATTGTTTTTGTTCTCTTGAAAGTTTTTTAGGAGTTATAACTTTCATTACAAAATACATATCTCCTTTTCTACCAGTAGATTCATTATCTATTCCTTTACCTCTAGCTCTTTGTTTATCACCTGTATCTGTACCAGCAGGTATAGTAAGTTTAATATTACCCCAAAGTGTAGGTATTTCTTTTTTGCAACCTAAAATAGCTTCAGTAATAGTAAGTGGAACTTCTAAATATATATCATTTCCATCTCTTTCATAAAAATTATGATCACTTACTATAAACTCTAAATATAAATCTCCATTAGGAGCACCTTTACTACCTGCACCACCTTTACCTGCTACTCTTAATCTATTTCCAGTATCTACTCCAGCAGGAATATTTACACTGATTGTTTTAGATACTTTGATTTTACCTTTACCATGACAAGATGTACATGTTTTTGAATATGTTTTACCAGTTCCTTCACATTTGTCACAAGTGGTTTTAGTTAAAAAAGAACCAAATATAGTACTTTGTTGAGAAGTTATAGTACCACTTCCATGACATTTAGAACAAACTTCTTCTCCAGTTCCACCTTGACCATTACACTTCTCGCAATCTTCAGTATAATCTAAATCTATATCTTTTTTACAACCATAAACAGCATCTTCAAAAGAAAGATTGATTCTCATTAACTTGTCATCACCACGTCTAGCACGTGATGTTTTTGTACTTCTTCCAGATGAAAATCCAAATCCATCACCAAACATATTATCAAATATATCTGAAAAATCAAATCCAGAAAAATCAAAACCGCCAGCTCCACCAAAGCCACTTTGTCCACCTTGGAAAGCAGCATGTCCAAATTGATCATATTGTTTTCTTTTGTTTTCGTCTGATAAAACTGCATAAGCTTCTTGGATTTCTTTAAACTTTTCTTCAGCATCGGCACTTTTATTTAAATCTGGATGGTATTCTTTAGCTAATTTACGAAAAGCTCTTTTTATGTCTGTATCACTAGCATCTTTAGAAACACCCAGTATTTCATAATAATCACGTTTTTCCATAATTATTTACTCCTTTCCTACTATTGTTATATCCTTTAATAATAATGAACAAGCTCCACTAGTTTCTCCAAAAAATTCTAAATCATTACCTACTTCTATAACATTAGAAAATAATTCAAAAATATTAGTTGATAAAATAATCATATTTAATGCTTTTTCTATTTTACTATCTTTAATTAAAAAACCTGTCGCTTGTAAAGAAATATCTCCAGTCAATTCATTTATACCGGCATGTAATCCTTCAATATTTTCTATAACGATACCATTTTTTAACTCATTTATTAATTCATCATAAGATTTATTTCCCGGAACTAAGTAGGCATTTTTCATACCACTACCATTTCCACTAGGAGTTACATTTTCTCTTAAAGCAGTCTTTTTATCATATAATTTAGTAATAAATTTACCTTTCTTTACTATTTCTTTATAATAAGTTTTACATCCATCATTATCAAATAAACTTTTTCCAATAAAATCTTTATTTGTAGGATCTTCAACTATATTAATCTTATCTGAAAATATTTTTTTATTGAATTTATCAGTTAATGGAGAAGTTTTTTTATTAATACTATCGGCATAAAACATATTATAAAATTTATTTAATAATTTATTGGTACTTCTATTTTCTAAAATAATATTGTATTTTCCTGTTTTTATACTTTCTTCTTGGAAACTTTCAATACCTAAAATTACTGATTTTATAAGTTTTTCTTTAAACTTTTTAATATCATATTCTTTTGAATATAATATGGCATTTCTTGTTTTTACTTTTTCATTATCTTCTAATGAAATATCTGCTGCAAAGAGATAATATCCATTTGAATCTTTTAATGAAGTTAGAGAGTTAGTTATTTCTTTTTCTTCATATAAATATTGAAATTGTAATTCTAAGGATTTAATTTGTTTATATTCTCTTCTAATTTTATCAAATTCTTTTATATTTTCTTTTACTTTTTTAATATTTATTTTATCTGGTCCGGTTATGTCTGATGAAATACGAATATCTTCAGCAAATAAATCTTTATCATTATTATCTAACATTTCATAATCATCTTTTATAGTTTTAATAATATTATCTATATCTATTACATCAGTACTTATCTTTATAGTTTTGCCATTTATGATAGATTTTATATTATATTTAGTAATATCTTGTGTATTATAATTGTCCATTCTACCATTAATATAAGCTAAGTCAACAATATATTCATGATTTGTAAATACTTCTATATCAATACCTTTTTCTTTTGCTTTTTTTATCAATTCGTTAATCATTTTTTTCACCTCCTACAAGGATTTTACTTACCCGTATTGTAGGTTGACCACATGTTACTGCGATATGGCCACTGATAGAACCACAATATCCTGTACCAAGTTCTAAATCATCGCTAACCATATCAATTCTTTGTAAAATATCTTTAGTATTTCCTATTAAAGAAGCACCTTTAACCATCTTAGTAATTTTTCCATTTTCAATAAGATAGGCTTCTTTTACACCAAAGTTAAAGTCACCTGTATATGTGTCTACACTTCCACCATTCATAGTTTTAGCATACAAACCATAGGAAATACTTTTTATCATATCGCTTATTTTATCTGTTCCTTTAGCTACATAAGTGTTATTCATCCTAGAAGTAGGCGGAAAAGTATAATCTTCTCTACGTGATGATGAAGTTATTTTATCTGGGTTTAAACGAGTACTTAATTCATCATACAAATAATTTTTTAGTACTCCATTTTCTATTAAAATATTCTTTTTAGTTTTATTACCTTCATCATCTATATATGTACTACCCCAAGCATCTTCTATCGTACCATCATCAATAATTGTAACTTTAGGATTAGCAACTAACTCTCCTTTTTTGTCATTAAGTACAGAAACATCTCTAGCAACAGAAGTAGCTTCTAAAGCATGACCACAAGCTTCATGGATAATAACCGCTCCAAAAGCCGGACCAATAATAACTGGCATATCACCACTTGGACAAGGAACAGCCTCTAGTTTAGCAATAGCAATATCAACTAAATTTTTTACTTTTTCTTCTAAGTTAAAATCATCAAAGAAACTATAACCACTAGAATTACCAAAAGCTTCATATGTATAGTCACGTTTATCTTTATTCTTTACATATATTTGAATAACTAAACGAAATAAGTACCTTGTATCAGTAGAAAATTCTCCCTTTTGATTAGCTATTTCTACATATTGTTTATCTTCTAAAAGCATTGCTTTTACTTGTTCTACTTTATTAGAATGATTTCTAGCAATTTTATCTATTTTTAATAATAAATTCTTTTTATCTTGTAAAGTATACTTATTATTAAAATTTAAATTATCTTCTTTAATATATTTATCTTTTAAAATAACTTCTTTCATTACCTGTTTACCATTAAATGATTGTTTTAAGTTATTTACTGTTTCTAAAAGATGATCATAATCTAAATTATTGGTAGATGAATATACAACTTCTTTATCTTTTGCAAGACGAAAACCGACACCATTTAAGATTTTTGTTTTAATTCTATCAATCTTACTGTCTTCTAGTAAATAGTTTTTCCTAGTGGTATACTCATAGAATATTTCTGAAAAATCAGCTCCAGTTGTTAGAGAACTATTAATAAGTTTTTCAAATATTTTTTTGTTCATTATTCCTCCATAAAGATAAAGTTCTAGTTTCCTAGAACTTATTTTTATTTTTCTTCAAATTCAGCGTCTTTTACATCATCATCTTTTTTATCATCAGTAGTATTTTCTGTATTAGCTTCTTGTTGTTCTTTTTGAACTTGTTCATATACTTTTGTAGCAAGTGCCATAGCTACTTCTTGTAATTCATCTTTTTTCTTTTTAATTTCATCTATATCATTTTTATCTAAAGCATCTTTTACTTCTTTGATTAGTTTTTCTGCCTTTTCTTTATCTTTTTTGTCAGCTTTATCTCCTAAATCTTTAATAGCTTTTTCTGTTTGGAATACTAATTGTTCTGCTTCATTTTTTAAATCAGCTTCTTCTTTTCTTTTCTTATCTTCTTCTTTATGAGCTTCAGCTTCTTTCATCATCTTATCTATTTCTTCGTCTGAAAGGTTTGTATTTGAAGTAATAGTTATAGCTTGTTCTTTATTAGTTCCTAAATCTTTAGCTTTAACATTAACGATACCATTAGCGTCAATATCAAATGTTACTTCTATTTGTGGTACTCCACGAGGTGCGGCTGGAATTCCTGTTAATTGGAATCTTCCTAGTGTTTTATTGTCTGCAGCCATACTTCTTTCACCTTGTAATACGTGAATATCTACAGCTGGTTGATTATCAGCAGCAGTTGAGAATATTTGTGATTTGCTAGTTGGGATAGTTGTATTTCTTTCAATTAATGGTGTCATAACTCCACCCATAGTTTCAATTCCTAGTGAAAGTGGTGTAACATCAAGCAATACGATATCATTTACTTCTCCTGTTAATACTCCACCTTGAATAGCAGCACCCATAGCAACTACTTCATCCGGATTAACTTCACGAGATGGTTCTTTACCTAATTCTTTCTTAATTGTTTCAACAACTAATGGAATACGAGTAGATCCACCTACTAAAATAACTTTATTTAAGTCGCTAGCTTTAATTTTAGCATCTTTTAAAGCGTTTCTAACAGGTGTTAAAGTTGATTCTACTAAATCAGAAATTAAATCTTCAAATTTAGCACGAGTTAATGTCATATCTAAATGTAATGGACCATCTTCTCCTTGTGAAATAAATGGAGCTGAGATTTGTGTTGAAGTAACTCCTGATAAGTCTTTTTTTGCTTTTTCAGCAATTTCTTTTAGTCTTTGCATAGCCATTTTATCTTTAGATAAGTCAACACCATTTTCTTTTTTAAATGATTCAACTAAATAATCAATAATTCTATTATCAAAGTCATCTCCACCTAATTTATTATTACCATTAGTAGATTTAACTTCAAATACACCATCACCAAGTTCCATGATAGATACATCAAAAGTACCTCCACCTAAGTCATAAACTAATACAGTTTGTAAATCATCTTGTTTATCAAGTCCATATGATAAAGCAGCCGCAGTTGGTTCATTGATAATTCTTTCAACATCAAGTCCTGCGATTTTACCAGCATTCTTGGTAGCTTGACGTTCTGCGTCATTGAAATATGCTGGAACAGTAATAACTGCTTTTTCTACTTTTTCTCCTAAATAGCTTTCAGCATAATTTTTTAAATATCCTAAAATCATAGCTGAAATTTCTTCTGGTGTATATTCTTTTCCTTCAGCTTTTACTTTTTTATCTGTTCCCATTAATCTTTTAATAGAAGAAATTGTATTCTCGTTTGTGATTGCTTGACGTTTAGCAGCAGCTCCTACAATTCTTTCTCCTTTTTTAAACGCAACTACTGAAGGTGTAGTTCTTTCTCCTTCTGGGTTTGGAATAACTTTTGGTTCTCCTCCCTCTAATACAGCGACACAACTATTTGTTGTACCTAAATCAATACCTATTATTTTTCCCATAATTCATCTCTCCTTTAATTTAATTTATTTACTTTAACTGAGGCAGGTCTTATAACTCTGTCCTTTAATATATATCCTTTTAATAATACTTCTAATACTTCTCCATCTTTTTTAGAAGCATCAGTATCTGTTAGAAGTGCCATATGATAATTAGCATCAAATTCCAATCCTAAAGCTTCTATTTCTTTAACACCAAATCTAGTTAGTGTATCTTGAAGTGACGCATAAATCATTTCAAATCCATCCAAGAATTTAGACATTTGTTCAGTAATAGTTGTCTTATCTACTTTAATAGCTCTTTCCAAATTATCCATAACTTGAATAATTTCTAATATTAAATCTTGATTAGCATATTTCAACATATTGCTTACTTCTTCATCTTTTCTTTTACGATAATTTATAAGTTCAGCTTGACTTGCTAAAGATTTGTGTTTAGCTTCTTCAACTTCTTTTTTTAAGCTTTCGATTGTATTATTTAATTCTTCAATTTGTTTATTTAATTTATTTTTTTCTTTATCACATTTACATTTTTTCATATCTTCGTGTTTTTCTTTATTACATTCACATTTTTCTTTTTGTTCTATATCTTTTTTATTATCCATTATCATCACTTCCTATGTTTTCTTTTATATAATTTAATATACTTACTACACGATTATAATCCATTCTTTTAGGTCCTACAATCGCAATTGTACCCTCTTCTTGATCTGTCTTATAACTAGTTTTAATAACAGTACAATCTCCATCAAAATTATTTTCTTTACCAATATAAATATTTATATCATTGCCTGTTTCTTCAATAGATGAAATAACTTCTTTATCTTCAAATTTATCAAATATACTTTTAATTTTATCAGTAGTATTGAACTCTGGTTGTGTTAAAAAATTATTTTTTCCAACTATTTGAACACTCTTATTAGTAAAATCTGTAAAAGCATCGTAGAAAGCTTTATATACTTGTTCATGTTGTGACACATATTTAGCAATTATAGGTTTTACTTCATACTCTAATTTTTCATTTATTTCATCAATCGCAGTTCCAACAATTAAATTATTGATAAGATTTACTGTCTTTTTAATATCTTCTAAAGGTACATTATAGAAATTCATATTTTTATGTTCAACAAAACCTTTATTAGTTACAATAATCGCAACTATAGTAGTTTCATTAACAGGAACCACATTAATTTCTTTTAATGTATTTTCATGTGAAGTTTTACCTAATGATATACTAGCACAATGAGTTATTTCTGAAATAAGTTCTAAACTTTTTTCAATACAATCATTAAGTCTTAAATTTTGATTAGAAAATATTAATTGTAATTTTTCTAAATCCTTATTATTCATCTTATCATATTTCATTAAATTATCAACATAATATCGATATCCTTTTTCCGATGGAATTCGACCAGATGATGTATGAGTTTTTTCTAAAAGACCTACTTCTTCTAAATAATTCATTTCACTTCTTATAGTAGCAGATGAACAATTCAAAACTTTAGCAAGCATCTTAGAACCAACTGGTTTAGCAAGTTTAATATAATCTTCTACAATAAGCTTTAATATCTTACTTTGCCTATCGCTTATCATTTGCACCTCCTGGCACTATCTTTTCTCAAGTGCTAATACCATTATAATATTATGTTTAGCACTTGTCAATATATGAGTGCTAAATTTAAAAAATAATTTTTTATTTACAAAATATATAAAATATGTTAAAATATAAAGCACTATTTGGAGGAGTTATGAAAAAACAAACTAAGGAACAATTACAAAAAGAAATAGATAATTTAAAAGAAAACATAAGTAATTATACGGGCTCTGATACTATTAATAATATTTTAAAATCAAAAAAAGAACAAAAGTTAGAATATAAAAAAGTAAAGAAAGAGCATTTTAAAAATACTAATATTAAAAATTTAATGATAACAGGAGATATACTTTTTCTAATTGTTCCCATTGCAATATGTGGTGGAGTAACCTTCCATTTAATGGATAATATGGGCACACGTCCTTACGTGAATGATACTTCTATTGAATATGCTTATACTGAAACAGAAGCTGATACTAACGGAAAATTTAATGAAGAAACAAAATACGATATTGATGATCCTAATTTTAAATACATCACTCCTTGGAAAGAAAACGATGGTGAATATATTAGAGAAACTTTTGAATATAATAAAGATTTATTTAAAAATATGTCTTCTTCTGAAATAATTAAATTAGATGACGAAATTATAGAAGAAAAGATTGAAAAAAATAAGCCAAATATTCATAAAGTTGAAACAAAAAAAGAATTAACTAATCAAGAATTACAAAATAATAATAGTTATATTTATTCTAAAAAAGGAATTATAGATCCTAAAAATTATACAGAGACAAAAAATAGTAGTTTGAGAACATTTATTTACTCTATTATTCATATATTGACAACTTTGGGTTCTAGTTTTTTAGTGCAGTTAATGTTAGTTTCAATTTTAGATGAATCAGGTGCATATGTAAAATTAAATGATAAATATGAATATTATGATAAAAAGCATGAAGAAAGTAAGATTAAATTAAAAGAAACTAAAAAGAAATATAAATCATTAAAGAAATAGTGGTGATAGTCTGAAAACAAAAACAAAATTTATTTTATAAAAACAGGTCAAAAAGG
>JBJEXX010000096.1:0-2063 GCA_051886215.1 Bacilli bacterium
AATCTTGCGTTTGACAGTTTGAAAAAGAGAAAAAGCTCCAAGCCTTTTATCCATAAGGGTTTTGGAGCTTTTTAAATTGTGAAAAAAATGCGTACTTAAAATTTATTTTCTTGTTCTTCTAAAATTTTTTTAATTTTTTTATAAGTTATTATTTCAGTATCAGTTTTTATACCTAAAAACTGGTGTAAATCATCTGTTAAATCATTTCTTGTTTGAATAGGTTCAAATCCTTTACCTTTATGTTCTAACATTTGCATTTCTTGTAATTTAGATACTATTTCATGAACTGTATATTTATCTTTTAATTGATGCTCTAAATATCTATAAATAAATAATGCTAAGTAACAAGTTATAAAGTGACCTTTGATTCTATCTTCTCTTGATAGATGGACTGTACCTGAATCAAAGTCATCTTTCATAATTCTGAAACTTTCTTCAATTTCCCATCTGCCATTCATAACTTTTATAATAGTCTCTGTATCATCAATTAGATTAGTTGTTATACCGTATAAGCCATTATATTTTTCTTCATTTTTGTATATCTCTTCATCGATTAAATACTCGATATTACATGCTACTTCTCCATTACCAGTAGTATTGACTTCCTTAATAAATCTTTTTGGGTCATTTTGATTTTTAGATATTTTTATCTTTTCCATTTCTTTTTTATTTTTAATACTTTTATTCTTTTTGTTAGTTTCTTCAACAAGTTTTTTTGCACGCTCTAATTGATGTAATTTTAATTGATACTGATATTCTTGATATTTAAAAGAAAAAGTAACTATTAAGGTTTGTTTAACTGATTTGGTTTCACATTCTATTTCTTTATAAAATATCGCATTATAATGTTGTTTTTTGAAATTTTCATCTTTTTCCACTTCTTCTAAATTATAGATATCTTTAATATTTCCTAAAATTCGCCATCCACATTTATCTAAAGCAAATTCTTGCAATTCATTACTTAATTTTTTAATAGATTGAGTTATTACGAATCCACGACCATCTTTAACGTTAAACTTTTTTATTTCATCAGTACACATAGCTGCATCAGTGCAGACAATAATATTTTTACCTTTCATACCATAGTTTTTTAAGAACTCTTCTTCGGTTGGTATCATAGTTTTAGTCTCAGATGTATTTCCGGGATTGATGTTCATGGCAAATGGATAACCATCTGCATCCATAAATAATCCCATTTGAACTAGTGGTAATGGTTGATGTTGCTTACTTATACCGTATCTTTGAAAATCATTCTCCTCTGTATAAAAGAAATAGTTTGTACAGTCATAATAAATAACTCTGTAATTCCTATCAATAACTTTATTACTATAATCAAAAAGTTCTTTCTGAATATTATCTATTTCCTTTGATAAGTATGATAGTGTTCTGTAGATATGTTGAATATCAAAATTGTAATCACCTATAAATTTTCTAGATTGTTCATAAGTAGATAATTTAGAAGAAGGCCATATAATACGAGAAAAAACTAGACATTCTACAACTGAATTAATATCGAAAGTGAATTTATATTTGTTTTTGATGTTTTCACAAATTTTATCAATACCTAAATCATAATATATTTTTCTTAAAAATAAATGCCCAGAGAAAAAGTTTCGATTAATATCTTTTTCAATTTGTTTATTTGGATCTAATGTTAAGTTAATAGGAAGTTCTTTGTTTTCTTTAATTAACTGGTTTAAAGAATTAATGTATTCCTTAACTTTATCCATTGTATTTTCAGAACCAAATCTTTCTCTTAGTTTACTGTCATTGCCTAAATTTTCATAAATATAGGTAGATCTTTTACCATTAAGATTTGTATAGTCTCCAATGATAGCATAATTATTGTTGCTTTTAGTTGTAACTTTTTTTAGTCTCATTGTTATAATCACTTCCTAATATAACAATATTATATCATGTACGGAGCGAGTACGCAATAGATAAAAATTAAAAAGCTATATAAATTATGGCTGAAATTGGTAAAATGATTAAAAAGTGTCAAAGATGGGGAACGGCTATTTTAGTTTTATTTATAATTATACTTTCTAGTTGGTTAGTATTTA
>JBJEXX010000097.1:0-2024 GCA_051886215.1 Bacilli bacterium
CTTAAATACACATCTTTCTTTTTTTTGTGAGCTTCCTTTAACAATTTTTCTATATCGTTTAACCCATAAAAATGATGTTTTTTATTGGACAAGGAAAACGTACAAACAAATCCAGTCATCTTTGTAGTTGAAAGATAGCAATCATGCCATTGATCAATAAATGTTTCGTGCTTTTCTAATTGAGAAAATAATTCTGGTAACCCCATTAAATTCTTTCTCCTTTCGCCAGAAAAGCAAAAAAGGTGTTTCTCCTTAAAAATAAGAAAAAACACCTTGTACGATACAGATAAAAACCTTGAAAAAAAGTCTAATTCCGATTAAAATATGAACATATCAGATATTAACTGATATAAACATATAAAAATAAGAATTAAGGGTATACTCATAAAAGAAGTAACCATAGACTTTATTCGTGGAAGGTTTCGGCAAGTGGTTTTTCCTAGTTAGGTAGGGAGAACTGGTATTAAAGTGTTGGCGCACTTTAATGCAGCTGAGCCTTCTTTACTTTCCGTTCCTATTTAATTGATTTTAATTTATCAAAATATGACGGAAATTGCTAGACCTAATCACAAAAAATCGATTTAAGGGACGAAATTAATGGTTATTTTTACTTTTTCAACCATCAAAACCCTTCTTTGGTAGCGAAAACCTAAGAGATGATTCATAATTAACACTATTAAAGTGATAGTTATGCAAGATGTTGTTCGAATTTTATGATAATTAATTGTATTTTATGATGTATTAATGATATAATAACATTAATAAAAACACAAGGGGAGATTTATTGTGAATATTTCTTTTAAAAACTTTGAACATGAAAAAGAATTTATACGAGCAAATTTGAATCCATTGATCCAAACTAAATTAAAGAAAAAAAAACAAGAAGCGATTACTTATTTACTTACTGCCGATGAAGAATTGAAGCAGATCGTTGGGCCTTATTTCACTGAAACAGGATTTGCTTATTCGTTATTATTGGAACATGAAGTCTTGTCAGAACAAGCAAAAACATTAGTGAATGTCATTATTGCAATCTATAATGATAACCAGGATACTTCGTTTTCAAAAGTATTTAGTCCACTAAGTCCAAGTTCCTTGGAATTGGCTTTAAATGCTATTCATATTTACTACACTCCCCAAGATGAAAAAAACTTATATCAATCCACAAATACAAACATTTATATAAACTAGGTGATTTTTGATGTTATACAGTTTCAGTCTAAAAGAAGGAACAATCGAGCAATACCAGCGTATTATTCCTATTTCCCAACATAAAAAGGTTTTTAAGGATTTCTTATTAAATACTTATCAATTACCTGAAGACCTGTCACAACTACAAGAGAATGTAAAAAATGTAGAAATCATCGTTCTTCATTTAAGTGATTTGGAAGTAAGTAAATTTGAATCCTTACTATTAGCTGCCCGACAGCAAGGATTTCAATTATCTAAGTCAGCTTTAATAAGAGATATTTATAAGAAAATAATCGAGAAATATATAAATAATCCTTTACCTGATCGTTCTTATCATCGTCAAACTTTCAAGGTTCCTGTAGGCACGAAAGAGCGAATCGCACAATTTGTGCAAGATCGAACCAGAACGTATGAACTAAGCAATTTTATTCTAAATGAATACAAGCCATCTAATGAGTTTACTTCTATGCGTGGTAAAGAACAGGAGAACTTTGATTTCAAGGCAGACAGCGAGGTTTTTGAAAAATTAGATGCCATCTCTAAAGAATTTGGTTTTAAGAAGGGTGGCCGGGCAAAGATATTTCGTGATGCATTATTACAATTTGAATCATATATCCAACAGTATCCACCAAAAGAAAAAGTGATTGAGCAGCAATTAAAAAACGCCATTACAGAATATAAAATTTTACATCATGATACCGATATTTTGAAAGAAAAGGTAAATAGATACCTTCAATAAAAAATGAGAATATAGGAGGGATTTTGTTTTTTCTTGTGGATTAGGAACCTGTTAAGTGATAATAAAGTTATTCCGTTAAAGGGCCAAATTGTTA
>JBJEXX010000098.1:0-2008 GCA_051886215.1 Bacilli bacterium
GGGTACGGGTGATATAGGAAGAGTTAAGACAAATAATAAAGAAACATTTGAAAATGCGATGGTTGAAGCGGTGAAAAGTCTACCTCCATATACAAGAAAGCCTAATAAGCCTAGAAATTACAAAAATAAAGTGCGTAACGAGGATGGAACAACAACATTTACCTTTATATCTAAAAAGAATGGTCAAGAGTATAATGTAACTTATGATAAAACTGGTTTTCCAATATTTAACTCTAAATTGGAGAAAGATTTACCAGAGAAATTATATCTAGAAACTGATAAAGTCCAATTTGAATATTTATCTAGATTACTTTACAAAGAAATTCAAGGGAACCCTGATGTAGCGAAAAGATTTACTGATGAAGAAATAAAAGTGTTAGAAGCCGGTAGAGTACCAAAAACCTTAACGTGGCACCATCATCAACAACCAGGTAAAATGCAAATAGTTGACTATTATGAACATCAAGCAGCTGGTCATACTGGAGGAAGAGCTATTTGGGGTGGAGGTGAAGCTGGTAGAAAAGGAGAAATCAAAAAAAGGATTAAGGAGATGATTTCATGGGATTGAAAAAATGGTTTTTTTTAGGGAAACCTTTAGGCGAAAATAAAATTATTGAAGTTGAAAGATTATTTGGATTTAAACTTCCTGATGATTATAAAAACTGTGTAATGGAAAATAACGGAGGTTTTCCAGAACCTAATACCTTTGATTGTGACGATGGGAGAATTGAAGCTGTTTTCAATGATTTAATTAGTTTTACCGATGAGGATTTAAATATAAAAATGTTTTCTGAATTTTCGTTAAAGAAATTAATTCCTTTTGGTAGAGATCCTTTTGGAAATTTGCTATGTTTTGACTATAATGAAAATATTGACTCGCCTAAAGTGGTTTTTTATAATTGTGAAGAAACTGGAAGTACATTGATTACTCCCGTATGTCAGACATTTACAGATTTACTAGATAGATTATATTCTTAAGAATAAAATGAACGCTAACAAATAATAAAAGTGGGTGAAGTTTTGATGGTCCAATTTGAGTATACATATAAACCATTAGTAAGTGAAGACATTAGGAATTTTGAAAATCAGTATGGTGTAATATTACCAGTGGATTATAAAAAGTTTTTATTGCATAGTAATGGTGGTAAACCTGTTAAAAGAAGGTTTAAAACAGCTGATGGAACTATTACAACTTCGATAATGTTATTTTTTCCACTATCAGAAGAAACAGAATCAAATTTGCACAGTTTTTATAACCAATATAATTTAGGTAAAATAGTTCCGTCTAATTTGTTGCCTATAGGTATTGATCCTGCGGATAGCTTAATATGCTTAGAAATTGATGGGGATGGTAAGGTATACTTTTGTGACATGGATTACTTTGAAGAAGATAATGAATTAAAGGATGAGTACATTAAGTTAGTTGCAGAAAACTTTTTAGTGTTTCTTAATAATTTATATGAAGTTATAAATTAACAAACAAAGAAAAACAAAGAAAAATAAAGCATATGTGAAGTAGAGAGAAGAAATATATGGTGTTTGAAAGTATATACTCTATGATGGTTGTACTATCATGGAGTATTACGTGCAATGATAGAACAGAAAACCAAGTACGAGCTTAGGAGAGACGGCATTTTACATGGTGATGAATATAAACACATGGAATGTATATTAAAATAACGAACTCGTACAAACTTGTAAGTTTTAACATAGTAGTTGTCATGACAGATAAAAGGTGTCATACTTTTGCTATAAAACTTACAAATTTATGCTGCTTAAAAATAAATGAACGTAAAGCACTTGAGTGTCAACTAAAGGCAACAAGTGCTTTTTGGCGTTTTAGGATAGACGTGAGTAGATACATTATAATTTTATAAGTACACTAAGTGTTAAAATTTTTTATCGAGTGTAATGATTGTGTGCAGTGTGTTCCAATCCCATCCAAAGAATCCATCTTCTATAGTCAGGATCTACTACAGCCACATTCATCGGTGTTTACCTATTCGAA
>JBJEXX010000099.1:0-1999 GCA_051886215.1 Bacilli bacterium
AGTTTTATGCAAATATGAAATTTCCAGTTGATAAAGATGTGAAAATTGAATCAGGTCTTGTTAGATTTTATGAGAATAACAATTTTTATAGCAATAAAATTATAGATTAATTTTATTAGTCATCAAACTTTTTTTAATAATTTTATACTATAAGCAAAAAATCAAATAATTATATGTTATAATTAAATAGGATGTGATAGCTTTGATTAAAGATAATGTAACAATAATTCGAGATTTTTTTAAATTAGTTAAAGGAAGTAAAAAATGGATTTTTCTTTTGTTTTTTGGATCTATAATGGCACATTTATTAAGTTTATTAACTCCAGTATTTGCTTCTAATATTATTTATGAAGTTACAAAAGGAAATGCAAATGCTACATATATAAATATTATATTACTTGCTCTAACTTATATTGCATATAACTTATTTTGGTATTTGAATTATGTTTCGTATTCACATAATTTTAAATATAGTTATAAAAATTTAAGGGAAAAAATTATTGACAAGGTTTTTACTTATGATGTAGAATTTTCAGATAAAATATCTAAAGGAACAATTTTGAATACAGTAAATACTGATACAGCTAATTTATCTGAAATGATTGATAATGTATGTGAAATCTTAGTAGTTTTTGTAAAAGTTATAATTATGATTTTTGTATTTTTAAAAACAAACATATATATTGGAATAATAGTATTATTGTTAGAGAGTTTATATATAAAATCGTTTGATTATTGTAATATTAATAGTACAAAATATTTAAGAGGTCAACAAAAATATAGAGATAAATTGACTGATAACCTATCACAAATTTTAAACGGTTTAGGTGAAATAAAAGTATTTAATATTTACGAAAAAATAAAAAATAATTTTTATATAATTGCTAATAAATGGTCAGAACAATATATGAAAAAAAGAAAGTATGTTAATATTAGATCGAGTTTATTACCCTTTATTATTCATTCTGGAAAAATAATTTTATACATAATCTTAGCTTATTTTGTTTTAAATGGAAGATATGAAGTAAATATGCTAGTTTTATTAATCACATACTTTGAAAATATTATGACTAACACAAAAGAATTAATGGGATATTCTAGACAAATTAGAGAATGGTCAATTTCAATTACAAGAATTAATAATATTTTAAGTTATTCAAGTAAACAACAAATTACATTTGGAATGAATGAAAATGATTATATTAATGGAATGCTCGAATTTAGGAATGTAAATTTTTCTTATAAATCTAAAAATAGAGGAAATATAGAAAATATTAATTTTATTGCAGAACCTAATAAAATAACTGCCTTAGTTGGACACAGCGGAAGTGGTAAAACTACAATTACTAATTTAATTCTTAGAAAATATAAGATTGATAGTGGTGAAATATTAATTGATAATGAAAATATTTATGAATATTCTAAAGATGTTTATTCTACTAATGTCGTTGGTGTTAATCAATCACCATTTATATTTAATATGAGTATTAGAAAAAATTTAAGTTTAGTAGATTCAAATTTTGAAAATCAAGTTGAGGCTTGTAAAAGAGTTGGTATTCATGAATATATAATGAGTTTACCAAAAGGTTATAATACAGTATTAACGGAAAATGCTACAAATTTTTCTGGAGGTCAAAGACAATTATTAGCAATTGCTAGAACATTGTTATCTAAAGCTGAAATACTAATATTCGATGAGGTAACTAGTTCACTTGATACGTCATTAGTTGAAAAGATTAAAGACATTTTTGAAAATTTGAAATTAGATCATACAATTATTATAATAACTCATAAAAAAGATGTAATGAAAATTGCAGATAAAATAATTGTTTTAAATAAAGGAAAAATAGTTGGAGAAGGTAGTCATAAAGAGCTCATGAAAAATAATGAATATTACATAGACTTACAAACTAATAACTACTCGAGTTCACATAAAAAAGTTATTGATAGTATAATTGTTGATGAAACGAGTGTAGAGCAAAAATAATTTGTAAATTAG
>JBJEXX010000100.1:0-7976 GCA_051886215.1 Bacilli bacterium
TAATCATTGGATCACCCACTTTAAGAGTATGATTAAAATTTGAAATTATGTTATTGGAGTTAGACATCTTTATTTTCCTTCTCTAAAGTACAATCATATTCTAAAGGATTCTTTAAATGTACTTCAATTATGGAATTGCTATTATTACCATTATCTATACTAACATGGTACATATTGCTACTTATATAAGATTTTATTTTTTCCTCTTTATTCTAAAGATTTAGTTAGGATAAAACTTGATTAAGTTCTACTATTTTATTATTCTTATTGAAATAATAAAAATATATAATATATAGTTACATCTTAAATTTGATAAAAATTCTAGAAATGATTAGAATATGTAAAAACATATAAAAAATGGTTGCCAAAAAATATGTTTACATTATATGTAAATTAAATTTTTAAATCATAAAATAAATCCATCAGCTTTTCCTACTTATAATAGTAATAGAGTAGTTAGTTTGAAATGATATAGTTGATAATGAAATATTAATGAAATATACAACAAAATATAAGGTTAACTATATTAATACACAAATTAAAAAACAGAGGATATTTTCCACTGAAACAATTAAAAATGGCTTATGAAATAGAAACCACAATATTTCCTAAGCCACAGCTATTAACTGTATAATCTGTCAAGATTATAGTTAATAGTTTACCACAACATTGAAGAAAAAAATTGAAAAGATAAATTAATTATGAAAACAGAAAAAGAAATGTTATTAAATGATATAAAAGATGATTCAATCATATTGGATAATTATATAAATGGAAGATATAAATATATCGTAGATACTGAATATTTAGATGAAGATAATGAAAGGAGTCAAGGATTTTTTATAAACGACTTTGTCGTCCTTGACTCTTCAACATAACAATAATTATTTATCTCATTCAGGAATTATGCTCTTACTTATTTTCTACTATGTCTTTTATGTGTTATTTTTTTCTTATTTAGAACATCTAATACCTTATAAAAGCCATTTAAATATTAGATAGTTTATCTTTAATAAAATCATCTAAATAATCAGAATCTTTTGTAACCCAAGCATAATCACAATGTTCTTCACTTAATTTTATTATTAATGCAGAACTATCTACATTAATAATAAAATCTATTTCTAAATTATGAACTAGTTCGCCATTCTTTTCTTTTACTTCATCGTAATAGTGAGTTATGATAGGTTCAAAATTATCAATAAAACCTATTTCTTCTTGTAATTCTCTTTTAAGTCCTTGTTTTAATGTTTCGCCATCCTCTAAATGACCACCAGGAAATTCCCAAGCACCTGGATATAAGTTGTCGTTTTCATTTCTTTTAACTACTAAAAGTTTTTCATTATCTTTTAAAATACCAGTTAAAACTATTCTTGTTTTCATGTTTTTCCTCCTTTATTATAATTCCATTATATCGTATATTTTTAATAAATCATTTATTATTGTGTAATTATTGTTTTTGTTTCCATAACTATCATAATTACTTAAATCTTTATTAAAGAATATTGATTTACCACCATGCAAGTTCCAATCATCCAAATTATTAATATCATCATCAACAAGAATATTATTCTCTGCATTTACATATTGGGTTTTTGAATGTTCATAAGGAACAAAATAGAAGTTATTAATATTATATTTTAATAAATATTCTTTTTTTGCATTCTTTTCTTTTTGCGAATTTATTTTAGTTAAAATATATACTTCATAAACTTTACTAATATCTTTTATTTTTTTAATACTATCATTTATTTGCCTACTATTTAATAAAATATTTCTCCAGCCGATATTAAGCATTAAACTTTTTAATTTATTTTCTTCTATAATATCAGTATTATAAAGTTTAAGATATTCTTTAAAGATTACATTCCAAGTATCTAAAATAACACCATCAAAATCTACATAAATTTTAATCATTATTAACCTTTTTTATTTTTGACGCTAAATACATACATGGAGTATCTAATAAAGCAATCATAACTTTAAATATATACATAGATAACATTATTTCAAGCATAACATTCAAGCTCATAGTTCCAAAATAAGTAATTAATACAAATATAATCGTATCTACAATTTGACATAGCATTGTGCTAACATTATTACTTAACCATAATTTTTTATATTTACTTTGTAATTTATGAAATACTAATGTATCTAAAAATTGACTTACTGCAAATGCTACTAAACTTCCAATAGTGATTCTTATATTAAAGGAAAATATTGTTGTTAAACTTTCTTGTGCAAAATCACTAGCACTAGGTTTATACATTAAGCAAATTACCATAAATAAAGTCATTATTATCATCGCTATAAAACCATATTTAATAGTCTTTCTACTTTCATTTAACCCATATTTATAATTTAAAATATCTGTTGCTAAAAATGTACTTCCATATAATATTGTTCCTAAAGAAGTTTCTATTCCAAATAATTCAACTGTCTTTACTGTCTGTATGTTAGAAACCAATGTAGCCACTACAATCCATAAAAACAAGCCATTTTTACCTATGTATTTATAACATAATATTACAGATATAAAAGATAGTAAGAGTGTTAAAATCCATAAAAATTCATTCATTACTTATTTCCTCCTCATTAAATAAAATCCATCAAAATAACTTATTTCCTCATCATAATAATTTTCATTAAAAATATCTAAATTTTTATCATAATTATTTATTACATATTTAAATGCTTTACATATTTTTCCTATATCTTCTAATGATAATGATTCGTACAATGGTAGAAATATGCTATTATCTCTAATATATTGTGAATTATTTAATGTATCATCTTTGTTTACTATAAAATTTCTAAAGTAATCATTTTTAATTATTGTATTATAATTAAATGATCCAGTAGGAATACCCATATTAATTGATCCTAAAATAACTCTATTTCTATCATAAAATCTATCATCTAAAGTTACCCATAATGATAGTGGGGCATAATCTTCTATATTATTAGGATCAAAATTTGATATAAAATGAATTCCTTTTAATCCAGATAATTCATCAACATACTTTTGTAATTTTAATTTTCTATCACTTATATAATTATCTATTTTTTCTAATCTTTTTACACCAGTTGAAAATGTAATGGGAGAAGGTCTTAAATTTAATCCTTTACCAGAATTAGATAATCCATTAAATAATAAATCTCTATATGTAGTATTAGAACTTACAGATGACATTTTTGTTGAATTAAATACTTCACCAACATGTCTAAAATGTTCTATTTTTTTATAAACATCTTTATCATTTGTTACAATAGCTCCACCTTCACCAATTCTTAATAATTTTGTATCATTGAAACTATAACATCCAACTTTACCAAATGTTCCTACATATTGATTATTAATTTTTGTACCAAATGCTTGTGCAACATCTTCAATTAAAATTATATTATTTTCATCACAAAATTGTTTTATTTCTTCAATGTTTAATGGCATAGCATATAAATAACATGCTAGAAAAAATTTTGTTTTAGGAGTAATAATTTTTTTTAAATTCTCCAAATCATAATTATACGAATCGGGTTTAAAATCACATACTTTTAATTTAGCTCCAGACATAATGATAGGATAGATAGATGATGCATGTGTAAGATTTGGTACTATAACCTCATCGCCATATTCAATACCTAAAGTTTGTAATGTAGCATATATTGATAAAGTACAATTAGGAATGGCTAATGCATAATCTACATTTAAATATTTTGCTAATTTTTTTTCAAAATTTGATATTGTATTTCCTACGAAAATACTTGAATCACTATTTGATAAACATTGTAAAGCACTTTCTTTTTCTTCATCAGTATAAATCATAAAATCATTATTTACATTAATTTTTTCCATAGCCAATCTCTCTATAAATTTTTGAAACATTATTTGCTGGATTCTCACGACCATCAAGTCTTAAAACTTTGATTTTCTTTTCTTCCAATTCTGGTAATAATTCTTGTTCTAAAGAACTTTTTAAAGATAAAAGAAATTGTTTTTGATTTTCTAATAAGATTCGTTTATCTCTACTAGCAATTCTTGATACACTTAATTCTAAGGGTGCATGAATATAAACTAATAAATCTATTGGCTTTAAGTTAAATAATACCACTTCTTTAAAAGGCTTATAAAAATCCATATAATTAGAATAATCACCTTTGAGTATTTCTTTTTGATAAGATAGTATTGATAAGAAATCACGATCATATAAATTATAACCATCATTATATTTATATCTTTCTTGTCTATAATGCATGTCAGATGCTAGTAATAAACTTTCAAAAATGGATGTAGGAAAACTTTTATCTAACATAAAGAATGGATCATCACTTAACATTTTACCTAAAATATCACTTATAGGTGAATCTTGTGTTAATTCATCAACATATCTTACTATTTCATTTTTACTTTCTAAATCTTTTCTTAAATTCTCAATGACAGTTGTTTTACCAACACCATCAATACCCTCAAATATAATATTCATTCTGCTTTACCTCATATACATAATTTCCCATTCGTTAGCACATTCTTTGGAAAAACATTTTTTCCAATTACCCCGTTTAGTTAATTTTTTACAATTACCTGGGCAAATTAAATAATTATTAGCACTATCTAAATAATAATATTTATCATCTGCTATACATGGAAATTTATCATTTCTTTCATTTTTTATATATAAATCATATAATACATTTATATAATCCATATTAAAATATTTTTCGTATTTATATATAACATTAAATATCTCTTTTAATGTTTGTAATTCTGTTACTTCGTGTTTTATTTCTGAATTTTGTATATCAAATACAAAATTAACTGATAGATATTCAACCCCTAAATCTATTAACTGTCTAAATATATTTTCTATATTTTTATAATTATATTGTGTGATACATACTTTAACTTCAACTTTTTTAGAATCAATTCCTATAATTCTTTTAATAACATTAATTGTTTCATTTAATTTTTTTCTACAAATATAATTTTCAAAATCAAATGAATCAAAACTTATTATAAATCTATCAACATTATCAACAACATTTTCTAATCTTGAATTATCATAAGTATTTAACATTACTCCATTTGTAAAGGTAATAACTTTACCATTCTTAGATAACAATTCAATTATTTGTTCTATATATGGCGAAGTAAAACATTCACCACCAGTCAAATAATATTCTTCAATATTAGGACAATTATTTAATAATTTATTAATATTGTCTATATTTATATTTTTAGTAGTTCTTCCATAATCTCTATAAAAGCAATAAGTACAATTTAAGTTACACGTTTGATTAACTTCTATTAATATTTTTTTACAGTTTTTTAGTTCTTGCATATCCAACTTCTTTTTTTGGTTCAATAGCATCGATTATTTCTGCAATGAACTCATCAACATATTCAGAATCTCTAGTAACCCAAACATAATCAGTATGTTCACTACTTAATTTAATTGGTAATTCTTTTGTAGGGACTTCAATAAGATAATTTAGTTGAACACTATATTTTGTTCCTTCTGGTTTGTTAGATGCATATTCGGATATTCCAACTATTTTTTGATTGAAGTTAATAATATCAATTCCAACTTCTTCAAAAATTTCTCTTCTTAACCCTTGTGCAACACTTTCACCAAAATCTAGTTTACCACTAGGCATTTCCCAGAAACCTGCACAATCCTCATCATCTAAACTTCTTTTTACCATTAAATATTCATCTTCGCATTTAATTGCACCACAGATGCAAACTTGCCATTTATCATTTTTCATTTACAAAACCTCCTTAATTCGTTTATCTTCCCATGGAAAAATAATCCATTTATAATTTTGTACTTGTTCACCACTATAAATATTTTTAAATGTATCTTTATTGAAATTATATAATATAGCAACATTTATACTTTTAGGATTATATTGGCTTAATAATTCTATTGTATAATCTAATGTTATTTTTGAATCTAAAGTATCATCAACTATTAATATATTTGATCCACTTATTTTTTCAGGATTTGTTATCCCTTTATTAATAGGACTTTTAAATTCAGTATTAGGATCATCATTAATACTTCTTCTTATGTGAATGCAAGACATATCTTCAACATTTAACATTGATGATAAAAACATTGCAATAGGCATACCACCTCTTAAAATAGGAACAATTAAATCTATTTCTTTATTATCTTTAATTATATTTTCTGCTATCTTAAAAGTTAAGTTTTCTATTTCTTCCCAATCTACTTTTACTAATGGATAATCTGTTTTACTCATTTATGTCGCCTCTAATCACATATAAATATTCTCTAAAAAAGTCTGCTTTACCTAAATTATCTTCGTATTCTGCGTCAGTAAGCATCGTATGTCTAATTTCATAGTTTAAATTATTTTTTAACAATTCAACTTCTAAAATCTCTGGAGTAGGAAAGTTTGAACTTTGATTTGATAATAAAACATATTTAGAAACTTTTTTTGCTTCTTTTACTGCCTTAATAACATTTTCTATAACATTACTTTGATCCCAAATCTCTATATTTTTAATTTTTGATTTTTCAAAAACATTGCTATAAATGTTTGCAGTAGTATTATATTCTTCTGTTTTACTTCCATCTCTCCAAGGCCATGCAAAATCCATAAACATAACATCAACCTTTATATCATCTTTATGTAATTTTTCTAAATAATAAAATAAATCTTCGTTATATGATTTGTAAGCTCTTACTTTTTTATTATTAATATCAGTAAAATATTTAATATAATGATCTATTTTACCTTTTAATGTCTTATCAAGTGTTGTAGGTATCTCTGCATTATAACCATATATATCTACTATACTTGCGAAAACAGAAGCCCTTTTGATATAAGAATCACTATAATCTTTTAACCAATCATATTTACAAGAAAATTCTTTAGGTAAGTTATCACTCATAATAGCATTAGCAACTGAAAAACTATATTCACTTGCATCATTTGTAATAACTTTGTAACCTTTTTTTGCATACATATAAGCATTACCATTTGAGCCAGAATTTGTTTCTGCATAAACTCCCTTACCATGTAATAAGCCATCAACTATTGTTTCAAAAAAACTATAAAATCTTGATTGCTGCCCAAAATACTCAATATCAATTTCTGGTTTTTTAGAACTCATAATTATATCCACAATAAAACACCTCCTAGTGATAATATATCATTAAAAGGTGCAGTATATCGTACTATTTAAATTTTATTTCATTTAAATTATATGTTCTTAAATCTTTATCTGTTTTTGAATAACCAGTAAAGTAAATGTAATCTTTATAATAACTAATATTATGAGGAGTAATTACTTTAACTTTATTCTTATATTCAATTTCAACATCATCATTATTTTTTATAGCTCTAGAAATTAAATTGTGTTTTTTCTTCAATTCTTCTTTATTTTGACCTTTCATTAAATTTGAATCAGAGTAAATAACAATAGTTTTAATTTTTTCTAGTAATTTTTCAACTTCAGTTTTATTTTTACCATCTAATAATGGGAGCAATCTTTCAATGCTATTAACATCTTGAACGTTAAAAGAAACATCATAATTATTTTTTTGATTATAAACATAACCACCATAAATACCATTAATTGAATCTATGTAAATACCTGCTTGTTCTAACTCTGCTTTATATGTTTTAATCATTCGTGGCGAAACTTCTATTCTTTCTGCCAACTCATTGACAGTATATTTTCTTCCACTTTCTAATAATTTTAACATTGCTAATGTATTCCCTAATTTACCCATAATCAATCACTTATTCCTTTATGTTATTATAACATTTTATCTTTAAAATTAAAATATTTTTAATTTTTCTTTTAACCTCAATAACATTAAAATTATCTATAATACCATCCTTTTTTTCATAATCTAATTCCTTTCAAAATTAGATATAATAGACCCGGGAATTTAACACTTTTGAAACCGCAAAACTCAACAAACCATTATAAAATGGTT
>JBJEXX010000101.1:0-1968 GCA_051886215.1 Bacilli bacterium
TTCACTTATTTTAATAGCAAAACCAAATTATCAATTATAAATATTCAGCCTTTATTTTTTTTGTTAATTTTCTTAATTCTTTAACATTTGCCTCATATCTATTATTATCAATAAAATGAGTAATGTTGGCAATATGAGCAATTTGATTTAAATTAATACCAATTTTTCTTAATTCAGTTATTAAATCATAAAATTCTTTTGGTGGCTTTTCCTTAGGATAATATTCATCTAATAAACTTCTAACTAAGGCTGACTCTGTTAAACCTACTAATGATGCTTTTTTTCTTAGTCTTTTTGCTTCTTCTTCAGTAAACCAAAATTGTTTTCTAACATTTCTTTTTCTCATTTTTTATTTATTCCATTCTGCTTACTCTACCATGTACATTAATGCAACAATAAATAATTAATATGAAAAATAAAATTGGTATAATTACAAAAAGTACAAAGATACTCCATCTTAATAATTCATTCATTTAGATCACTTCACTTTCAAAAAAATAATTAAGGGGGCTTGGGGATATCCCCACATATTAGAATTGTCGTTTGGGCGTACAAATTCAGTGCTTGCTAGAAACAGTAATTATTAAATTTAGACACTAAAAAAAGCATATATAAATACGCTTTACTTATTAATAATTCCTGATTTTATAAAGAAAAGAAATGCTTCTTTTCCTCCTCTATAAAATAGTGCTTTTTCTTCTAACATTCTCATATTTTCTTCATAATCTAACACATTTAATAATAAACATAACTCATCTTCTGTTAATACTTCTATATCTTTATCATATAAAACTTTAGATATTTTAGGATTCTCTCTTGTAATTTTCATTTGTTCTTCTTTTATTTTTTTATACTCTTCACTTGTTGTATTTAATGTATAAAGTATATCTGCTATATACTTATCAAATTCCTTATCTGCATACTCATAAAATGTTTCATCTATTCTTTTATTCATAAGTTTTAACTCCTTCAAATAAACAAGAAATATTAATCTTTAATGCTTTAGAAATTTGATAAATTGTTTCAATAGAAAATCCAACTTTACTATTTGGTGATTCAATTCTTCTAATAAATTCGTAAGAATATCCTGATAATTCTGCTAAATTAGCCCCTGAGATATTATTCTTTAAACGATAGTTTTTTATGTTTTTTCCAATTAATTTATAAATATTTTCTGACATATTTATCCCTCCAAAAGAATAATATCTTAATTAAACATAAGAAACAATTTTACTAATTTTTCATTTGTACATTTGATTTTTTAGAGTTTAAATATTCTTCTCTAAATCTTAATAATACTTCATAATAATCTGTATCAGCTACTTCATCTGAATTAAAAATAAGAAATTGATATATTATTTCTTGGGCTTCTTTTGCATATAATCCAATATTAATATATTCAACTCCTGTATCTTCTTTATGAGGAACACTATATTTTAATAATTTATCTAATAATTTTTTAGAACAATCACTTATTTCTTTAATTTCAATCATTTCATTAACTTTCAAAATACTAATGATCGTATTGAATTGTTTCTTATTCACCTTAATAAATACAGGTGGTTTTTTATTTATAAATGTCATATTATCTCTCCTGTTCTTCTTCATTTTTTTCTTTATTTTCTTTAGATGCTGCTAAAAAAGTTACCTTTTCTGCTTGAACTTTCATACCAGAAAATTTTTGATTATCTTTCTCATAATTATAACTTGCTACTCTTCCTTTTATACCAACCATATCTCCAACTTTACAGTATTCTGCTGTATTTTCTGCAACACTATTCCATAAAGTGCAATCTATAAAATCAGTATCATAAACACCTTCCTCATTTTTATAATTTCTTGGTACTGCCAAAGTTATATTAGTAACTTTCTTTCCATTTTCTGTTTCTTTTAATTCAGGTTCTCTAACTAACCTTCCTACTAAAACTAATTGATTCAACATATATTAATCACATTCCTTTCTTTTTT
>JBJEXX010000102.1:0-1963 GCA_051886215.1 Bacilli bacterium
TTTTTTTATTCATTTTATACTTGCGTAGTTTTCGTAGTTTTGATATAATTATATTGTATAGGAGTGCAGTATTATGAGGATTAGTTATTCTAAAACTAAAAATTCTATTAATTATTATATTATTGATGATTACAATCGAAATGGTAAAAGAACTACTAAAATTATTGAAAAAATTGGAAATTACAATAAAGTATCTGAATTAGCAAATAAAGACAATATTGATATTGATACTTGGTTAAATATTTATTTAAATGATTATAAAGAAAAGCATAACAATTCTACTCAATTAGAAAAAGTCATTATCGAAAAATATTCAAATAAACTAATACCTAAGGATGTAATAAATAAATTTAATATTGGATATTTATTTTTAAAAGATATTTATTATTCACTAAAAATTGATCAAATAGTTAAAAGTATTACTAAAAAATATAAGTTTGAATTTGATTTAAACGAAGTTTTATCTAACTTAGTTTTCTCGAGAATTATTTATCCATCGTCTAAATTCAAGACATATGAACTTAGTCAAAATTTTATTGAAACACCTAAATATAATTTAGAAAATTTATATAGAGGTTTAACATATTTAAATAATGATTTGGATTATATTCAAAAGGAACTATACAATAATAGCAAAACAATTGTTGATAGAAACACTAAAATTATGTATTTTGATTGTACAAACTATTACTTTGATATAAATGAAGAAACTGATTTTCAAAAGTATGGACATGGAAAAGATGGTAAAGCTAAACCACTAGTTGGAATGGGATTATTTATGGATGGTCATGGATTGCCAATCGCCATGAATCTATTTCCAGGCAACGAAAACGAAACGAAACATTTAATACCACTCCAAGAAGAAATATCTAAAGAATTTAACTTAGAAGATAAACAAACTATAATATGTACTGATGCAGCAATGTGTACTGATGAAATTAAACAATTTAATATTAAAGATGGTAGAGCTTTTGTTATTACTCAATCTATTAAAAAATTAAAACAAACTTATAAAGACGAAGTTTTCAAAGATGATAATTGGCATATCGTTGGTGACTTAAAACATGTATATAAATTAAACGATATTTTAAATGATGAATATAAATCTAAAAAATATTATGAAACTATATTTTATAAGATAGTACAAACTGAAACTGCTCATGTTGTTCAAGATCTAATTGTAACATTTCAAATTAAATATAGAGATTACTTAAGAAATGTTAGAGATGGTCAAATTCAAAGAGCTAAAAATAAAATCGGTTCATCTAAAGGTGAAAAACTTAAATTAAGCAATAATCAAAACGATTATCGAAGACTGATAAAAGAAGAAGTTAAAGCAATTAACAAAGATAAAAATAACAAAGAAGATAATTCATTAAACGAATCTAAAAAGAATGAGAAATATATTTATTCTTATTCAATTAATGAAGATATAGTTAAAGAAGAAGAAAAATATGATGGATATTATGGAATAACAACTAACTTAACTGGAGACATAAGTGAAATACTTGCAATTTCAAAAAATAGATGGGAAATTGAAGAATCATTTAGAATATTAAAAACCGATTTTGATTCTGGAACTATTCACTTATCTAGAGAAGATAGAATTAAAGCACATTTTCTCACTTGTTTTATATCATTATTAATATATCGAATATTAGAAAATAAACTTAATTATAAATATACGAATAATCAAATAATTGAAAAATTAAAAGAAATGGAAGTTTATGAAGAAAAAGGTTCAGGATACTCTCCAGCTTATGTTAGAAATGACTTAACGGATGACTTACATGATTTATTTGGTTTTAGAACTGACTATGAAATAGTTCCATATGAAAATTTTAAAAAAATTTTTGCACAAATAAAAAACTAACAAACTACGCAGCAAATTAAAATCTCTTAAAGCCTTATATAATAAGGATTTAAGAGATATTTTTATTAATCAACTGTCAAACTCAAGATT
>JBJEXX010000103.1:0-1952 GCA_051886215.1 Bacilli bacterium
AAAACATGCAGTAAATGAAAACTTAGTTTAGTAGTATTAATTATACGAAAATCTTCGTTTTCTATCCTTACTGCTTTTTTTATTATAAAATATGAGGTATGTATGGAAGAATTAAATGATAAGAAAAAACAAAGATTAGATAGATTACATAATAAATATAAGTATAAAAATCATGAAAACTTTTTAATTGCGAAATCTGCTAGAAAGACAGTTAGATATATTGAAAGAAATACTATTAGTTTTCCAAATACTTATAAAGTATTAAGAAATAATATTATATCTAGTTGTTATAATATATTAGAAAATATATATAGAGCGAATATCTTTCAAGAAGTAAATGATAAGAAAGAAGTAGTAGTTTCTATCCAAATGTTAAATTTTTATTTAGAAGAAGCATTAAGAAAAGAACTAATTAGTAATAAGAAATTTGAAAGTTATGTAAATCATTTACTTGAATTAGATAAGATGGTTCGAAGTTGGTTTTGTTATGAAAAGAGTGTCTAATATTTATTATAAAGTTTATGATATAGATAATATTAATAAAATGTGTGATTTAGTTTGTTCTAAAGTGAAAAATAAAGAAAAAGCTGAAAAGTTTATATTATATAAATCAGAACATATTATTAATATTAGAAATAAATTAAAACTTAAGAATTTAGATTTTTCTAAATATAGTATTTTTCTTATCACAGACCCTAAATGTAGAGTCATTATGTCTCAAAGTATCGAAGATAAAGTGATTAATCATTTAGTAGCTAAATACCTCTTAGTAGATGTATATGAAAATATTTATACTAATTCTATGTGTGCTACAAGAAAGGGTAAAGGTTCTAGTTATGGTATTCATTTATTAAAAAAGTATTTAAATAAAATAAAGTATAAATATACTAATTTTTATTATTTAAAAATAGATATTAAAAAATATTTTTATAATATAGATCATAATATATTAAAAAGTATTTTAAGTCATAAAATCAAAGATAAAGATGCTTTAGAAGTACTTTATAAAATTATTGATAGTACAAATAATAATTATATTAATAAACGTATTGATAATTTAAAAAATAATCGAATTCATTATTTAAAAGATAATCATTTAATTAGAGAAGTAGAAGAAATACCATTATATGAGTATAATAAAGGTTGTAGTATTGGAAATCAAACTTCTCAAGTATTTGGATTAATTTATTTATATGAATTTAATCATTATTTAAAAGAAAGACTTCATTTAAAGTATGTTATTAATTATATGGATGATTTTATCATTATTCATGAAGATAAAAATTATTTAAATTATTGTTTAAAACAAATAAGAAAATACTTATTTGATAAATTAAAATTAGAATTAAATGAAAAGAAAACTAGAATTGATAATATTAAAAATGGAATAGATTTTTTAGGATATAGATTTATTATAAAGAATAATAAAGTTATTATGAAATTAAGAAATAGAGTAAAGAAAAACTTTAAAAAGAAAGTAAAACATTTACAAGAATTATTTATAAATCATTATATTAGTAAGAAAGAGTTTAAAAACTTATTATCTAGTTATAAGGGATTAATGATGTATGGAGATTGTAATTATTTATATTATAGCTATACTAATATGAATTTGAAGTAGGTGGTAGTATTTTAGATTTATTCAGGCAATTAAAATTAGAATATAAAGATTATGTTATTTTATTTCAGAGTGGTAATTTTTGTATTTCTTTTGATGAAGATGCGATTGTTTTAAATGAATTATTTAATTTTAAGATTAATGAATTAAAAAATAATATTAAGGTTGGATTTCCATTACATTCATTAGATAAGTATATTAATTCTTTGAATGATTATAATATTAATTATTTAGTTATTTTTAATAAAGAAATTATAACTAAAAAGACTTTTGATAATAATAGTTATAATAATTATAGTAAAAGTGTATTTGATATTATTAGTATTAATAGTAA
>JBJEXX010000104.1:0-1938 GCA_051886215.1 Bacilli bacterium
TATCAGCAGAATCTTTTGAGAATTTCATTTCATCTTTATATGTATATTTTGTTGGTTTATCATTTTCAAATTTTATTTTTATAGAAGAATCATAATTGTTTGTTTCTATATTACACTTTAAAGTGTTAGAACATCCTGTTAATAATAATATGGTCGTTACTAATAATAATATTTTTATTCTTTTCATCTGTATCACCTTGTATAATATAATCAGTTCTTATTCAAAGGACTGAATGTATTATATCCTTTCTTTTAATTTTTTAAATTTTTGATATAATATGTTCCGACACTGTGGACTTTTTTGACTCACCTTATAGCTTTGACTATTCTATTAGAGACTAATGCCACAGTTTTATTTTTAATTGGTTATAAGTTGGATAAAGCTTTGACTTTTTATCTCCAACAAGGTTACAAGAAATAAAACTACGTGGAACACATGTGTCAAAAAATTTATTTTAGATTGGAGTTGATTTTATGTACTATATTGGTTTTGATATAGCAAAAGAAAATCATTATGCATCTATTGCTGATTCAAATGGTGAAATAATTCAAGAAGCTTTCTTAGTTAAAAACTCTATTAATGGTTTTAACTTTTTTATGGATAAGCTGAAAGATAAAAATATTAATATTTCAGATTGCTTAGTCGGATTGGAATCTACGGGTCATTATGGAGAAAATTTAATTCAATTTCTTCATAATAAAGGTTTCAAAATTGGTATTATCAATCCCATTCAAACTGATGCTCTTAGAAACAGTAATATTAGAAAGACTAAAACTGATAAAATTGATACATATTTAATCATTCAATCTCTTATGTTAAAACACTATACTCCTTTTGTTTCTAAAGATATTAAAATATTAGAACTTAGAAGTTTGTGTAGACATAGAGATGATGTTTTAAAATATCGTTCAAAATTAAAAGTTCGTTTAGTTGCTTTTGTAGATCAACTTTTTCCTGAATTAAACCAAGTTTTTAATTCTATCCATTTAAAAAGTTGCTACGCTTTACTTTCTACTTATCCTAGTCCAAAAGATATTGCTTCTACTCGTGTTGATGCCATTGCTAATCTTTTATCTAAGGCATCTAAAGGTCATTTTTCTTTAGATAAGGCTCAAAAATTAAAAGAACTAGCTAAATCTTCTATTGGTGTTAACAACTCCTCACTTTCAATTCAAATTAAACATTCTCTTAAACAAATTGAATTATTAGATGTTCAACTTAAGGAAATTGATTTAAAAATCAAAGAAATTATGGATGAATTAAATTCTGTCATTTTAACTATTCCAGGTATTTCTTATACCCTAGGTTCTATCATCTTAAGTGAGATTGGTAACATAGATAAATTTGCTAGTCCTACTAAACTTCTTGCATTTGAAGGTTTAGATCCTTCTGTTAAACAATCTGGTAATTTTAATGCTACCATCATTAAAATGTCCAAACGCGGTTCTAAACTTCTTCGTTATGCAATGCTTCGAGCTTCTGGATTAATAATTTGGAATTCAGAAACTTACAATGCTTATTATAACAGAAAACTTGCACAAGGTAAATCTCATAATAATGCTGTTTGTCATGTTGCACATAAACTCACTAGAGTAATATTTCATATGCTTAAAGAAAATGTTGAATTCAAAGAACAACTAGAAAATTAATTTTATGCCGAGAAAACTTTTTACAAGCAAAGAAATATTTTTTATCTTTTTTGAGTTTAATGATTATTATTTTCATTTTTTTGAAAATGATAATCACTTAAACGACTTAAATTAATAAAATTATTTCTGCTTGTCAAAAGGAAATTGAAATAAATTTAATTTTCATATTTTGACCGAATTTTTTAAAAATTTAACGACGTTCGGTCTTTTCGCCATGCCAACTTTTACTATTTCATATATATTTCAAAAATGTTTCAATTTTTTATTGACACATTATAGTTGGTCTCT
>JBJEXX010000105.1:0-29470 GCA_051886215.1 Bacilli bacterium
ATATAACTTGTATTTTCTCTTAAAATTTTCCAACATTTACTTTACTTCATCTTAAGAACACCACTGATTATCAGATTATATTAAATAAAATCTACCATTATATATATAACTAAACATATTAAATTACTTAAAAAATTCACCATATCATTATTTAAAATTTTTAGTCCTTTATAATAATCAGTCTTTTTATTACAATGAATCTTTTTTTCTGTTACAATCTTACAATTAGAACATATATACTTAACTTGAATACATCCTAAAAAACTATCTATTAAAGCCCCTAAGAATCCATAGATAGTTATAACAATAATATTAAAAAATGAATTCATATATAATAATGATGATAAACCTACAATTAAAGCAGTAATAAACGATGAAAACAAGCCAATTAAACTTACATTACCAGATAAACCTCTATCAGATTTTTTTAAACTTATCACATTATAACAATTTTTAGATAAAATTCCTAATCCACTAGCAGCAGTATCAGCAGCGCTTATAGCTAATGAAATATAAAACATTATAATAAATTTATCAAATCCACTAACTTTATATAAAACTATAAATATTGTTGCTAATAAAAGGTTATCCAAAACTTGAAATAAATCACGACAATCTTTTTTTTCATGTACATTATTAATTATACTTTCTTTAGTTCTTTTTCCTACTCCATCTGTTATTTTGGTTATTATAAATAATAAAACCAAAGAAAAAAACGCTTGATATCCACCACAATAACACATAATAACACTAATTATAAATGCTACCAACAATCCGAAATTAGTAAAACTTTTTTTCAGAAAAGCTATCAATGCTAGGCAAAAACTAAAAATAAAACTTAAATATATATTCATAAATTACACCTTCTATATTAAATATGACAATAAAGATATTCCTATAGGCAAAAATATATTATCATACTTGTCACTAATACATTCAATTATTGTACTAAATATACTTATAACAATTATTTTTAATAAACTAAATTCAAGATTAAATATATTAGAAAATATCAGTAATATTATAATAGTAACTACAAATACAGTAGTACTACCACTTATACTTTTATGACTCTTTCCTATATTCTTACTTTTTATTTTAGAAGCAACTATAGGAGCTAAACCATCTGCGAAAGCCATAGTAAATAAACCAATACCATAATAAGGATAAAATTTATTATCATATAACGTAATAATTGCCATTATCACCATACTAATAGGATAATAAATTGTCCCCAAACTTTTCCTTGATGATATTTCCATACCTTTGAAAATATTTTTCTTATATGAAATATAATTTATAACAACAAATATTAACGGTATCAATACAATATGTATATTTATATCCATCATATTATACATTATTAAATAAGCAAAACTAACAAATATATGAACTATTTTTCTTGCTATTTCCTCAGATATAATTTTTTTGCTTTTTAAAATTTCACTAATAATTAAAACAAAAAAAATATATATAAAGGTTAATATATAACATTCTATTATCATAATATCACTACCTTATATATATTTTACTATTTTATTAATATATAGTAAATAAAGTTATAAAGAATTTCTTCTAGCTAGAACTTTCTGTTTAGCAGTTCTCCTATCATTCTTATTATTTGTAATATCTTTACTTAAAGCATTAGGTATTTTATAATTTATACTTCTATCTATTTTAGATGCAGATTTTACTTCAAGTAAAACTTTTTGTCCTACTCGGTATACTTGTTTAGTTCTTTTACCTATTAAAATTTCATTTTTAGAATCATATGCGAATTTGTCACCTGCAATGTCTTTGATATTAACTTTTCCTTCAATAACATCATTTATTTTGGCATATAGTCCACTATCACCAACATGCGAAATTACACCTTCAAATATTCTACCTTCATATTGCTGCATATATTCAGCAGTTTTCATTTTATTAACTTCTATTTCCGCCTCTTTAGCTTGTCTTTCTTTATATGAAGCATATTCTGCGATTTCTTGTAATTGTTGTCTAAAGATTTCTGGTTCAAGAATAAATTCTCCATTTTGATATTTTTTAACCATTGATTGAGTAATTAAATCTACAAACCTTCTTATAGGAGAAGTTGTGTGTCCATAATATGGTATATTACCTAAAGCAAAGTGTCCTATATTGTTAGTGTCATATCTAGCTCTTGGCATAGCTCTTAATATTAACTCAGAAACTACTGGAGCGTACTCTTTTCCTTTTATTTTCAATAATAATTTTTGGAGATCTTTTGAAGTAACAGTTCCTTTTTGTGGTTTAAACTCTATTCCAATATTATTTACAAATTCAATCATATCATTTAATTTATCTTCATCTGGCATATCATGAACTCTATAAATTACTGAATCATATACATTCGCTAAATACATTATTAATACGACATTTGCTTGAACCATAAAATTTTCAATAATTTTTTCTGCGGTATGTTGATATGCTGGCACAACATTTATTATCTTATCCTCATCATCTGTTTCATAACCAATGTCTGGTCTATATAAATCAATATATCCACTTTTTTCTTTTATTGCCTGTATTTTTTTAGATAATACTTCCATTTCTTTTAACATTGGAACAAACTCTTCATATCCTTCTGGAATAATATTTTTTTCTAAAATTAGATTAACATCATCATAAGTCATTTTCTTTCTTGATTTAATAATTCCTTGATGAATATCATAATCTTTTAATTTTCCATTATCATCTAATGTTATTTCGTAAACTATAGCAAATCGATCTTCATTTTCATTTAATGAGCATATACCATTAGATAATTGATGGGGAAGCATAGGAATACATTTAGTAAAAGGATACCAACTAGTACTTCTCATATTTGCTTCTTTATATAACGGAGAATCATATCCAACAAATTCGTCCACATCCGCAATTGCTACATAAAGTTTATTTCCTTCAACGCATACTGCATCATCCATATCCTTAGTACTTTTACAATCTATTGTTACAAATTCTTTATCTCGAAAATCTACTCTTCCAGAACAATCTAATGACTCTATACTATTAGGTATATTATCCAACTGTTTTAAAGCTTCATCACTAAAATCTATTTCGATATCATACTCTGCAGCAATATTTTTGATATCTATTTCAGGATCATCACGATGACCTATTTTCTTTGTAATTGTAGGATGGGTCTTTCCTTTATCATCTATAGAAAGGTCTACCTTAACATAATCTCCATCTACCAAATTTTTTAATTCATTTTCTGGAACATTAATCCTTAAATTCTTATTACTCACTTGGGGTTTTAAAGTATAAGCATTTCCTCGTTTACAATATTCACAAACCACAGAATTTCGTGATCTCTCTATAATTTTTTTAACTGTAGCGCAATATTTACCATTATCATATTCATATATATCCCCAACAACTACCAAATCTCTATCTATGGCATCATTTAAATCTTCGGAAGATATATCTATTTTACCAATATCTGTACTTATATGAGCATTACCATTTCTTGACATACATAATTTAGCTAATCTATATTCTCTAGGAAAAGGAATATAATTCTCTTTATCATTTAAATATATTTTACCTTGTCTTTGTAATGAAATCAAAGCTTCATTTATAGCTTTTTTTTCTTTTTCATCCGTTATCTTTAAACTTTTTTCTAAATCTTTAATTTTAGAAATTACTCCTGTTTTTTTTATGTAATTTAATATACTACTCTCTAACATAAAAACTTTCCCCCAAATAAGTAATGATTAAATATTTATATATATTTAGTATAGTCTTAATTTCAAAATATGTAAACATTATATGTAAATATTTTGACATATTTTTTAGAAATTTTTATTATGTTTTTATTATTAAAAAAGATATTAATTATAAAAGACTATGTTATAATAAAATAGTGGAGGCTAAAATGAAAAAAATATTAGTTATAGGAAGTTTAAATATTGACTTTTCTTTAGATGTTGAGAAAATTCCGATGCCAGGAGAAACTGTTAATGCGAAAAGCATTAATATAAATAATGGTGGAAAAGGTGCTAATCAGGCATACACTATTGCTAAACTTGGTGGTAATGTTTCTATGTTAGGAATGATTGGAAACGACGAGTATGGCAAAAAATTAAAAAATAGTTTAAAAGATGTCGGAGTAAATGTTAAAAATATCAAACTAAATAAAAAAGGAGAAACAGGTAAAGCATTTATAAATGTGGCTGATACTGGAGAAAACGCTATTACTATTGTACATGGGTGTAACTATGATATAGATATTAATTTTATAGATAATAATAAAAAATTAATAGAAAATGCAGATATTATTTTAATGCAATTAGAAATACCTATAGAGACAGTAGAATATATTTTAAAAATAGCTAAAGATAAAACTATTATTTTAGATCCAGCTCCTGCAAATAAAAAAATAATGGAAATGGACTTAAAAAATGTATTTTTAATGAAACCTAATGAAACAGAATTATCAACATTAACAAATATTCAAATAGATAGTGATGAATCAATTGAAAAAGCTGCAACTATGCTCATAGATAAGGGTGTTAAAAATGTAGTAGTTAGTTTAGGTGATAAAGGAAGTTATCTATTTTCTCAAAGTACTTCTAAATTCTTCCCATGTATAAAGAAAAAAACAGTAGATACCACCGCGGCAGGAGATAGTTTTATTGCTAGTATTGCATTTGGCTTATCCAATAATAAAAATATTGATGAATGTATTGAATTAGCTACTAAAGTAGCAAGTATTGTTGTAACTAGAAAAGGAGCTCAAAGTTCTATACCTAGTATTAAGGAAGTAATATGAAAAAAAGAATAATTATTGATACTGATATGGGATCAGATGATTATATTGCCATACAGTACGCTATTTTATCAAAGAAGTTTAATATTGAAGGAATTAGTTTGGTAGATGGTAATACCAATATGACAAATATTAAACGAAATATTTTTAAGTGTTTAGACATGATAAATATGAATAATACAATAAAAATCTATGAAGGAGAAAGTGAACCTTTAAAAGATTTTGGACTTTTAACAAAAGATAATGCTCATGGTAGCAATGGTCTTAGTGATGTTAAATTTGATGATGTGGAAGGAAAAATTGAAAATAAAAAAGCTGTAGATTGGCTAATTGAAACTGTTAATAACAATCCCAAAAAAATATCTATTGTAGCAATAGGACCTCTAACTAATATTGGAAAAGCTATATTACAAGATAAAAACTTTGCTAAAAATATAAAAGAATTAATTATTATGGGCGGGGCCAATAATTTTGGAAATATAACACCATATGCTGATTTTAACTTTTATAATGATCCTGAAGCTACAAAAATTGTTTTTGAAGCTGGTATAAAAAATGTTGTTATGATTGGTTTTGATATAACTAAAAATGTAACTTTAAATCCAAAACTAGAAAAAATACTTTTAGATTCTGAAGATAAAAATGCTAAATTTATTTATGAAATAACAAGAGATACTGCAAAACTTGATATAGAAAAGAATAAAACTGATGGAGCCAGTATGAATGATTCTGTCACTTTATGTTATATGCTTCACAAAAATATTTTGAAAATGAAAAAAGCTAGTGTGAAAATAGAAACAAATAATATTGAACATCTTGCTGAATCTATAGTTTCTTATGAAGGAAATTTAAATTGTAAAATTCCACTTAAAATTGATAGCAAAAAATGTGCAAATATTATATTTTCTACTATTTTTCCTAATCTAAAAAAAGAAATATATAAAAATAATTAATAAGAAACACCTTAATATTTCAATTGGTGTTTTTTTTATTTTAATAAAATACATTCCTAAAAGTCGCAATTTTCTTCTTTACATTTTTCATAATCAAAATAATAAATAATATCAGTAATTTCTTCATTATTATAATTAATATCTAATATATAATCTTTTTTATACTTCAGCATATTATTATATTCTTCTTTAAATGGTTCTAGCTTTCCTGTTTTTAAAATGATTTTTAAATCACTTAATTTAGTATTAAAATTTATATCTTTAAATAATTTGATATTTGATGTTTTTTCTAAACGAACACCTGTTATATAACAATCATTTATCTTTTCCTTTTTATTATTTAAATTTGTTATAAAGACTCCTATTTTATAATCTTTTATACTAATTATTCCTTCTGTTGTATATGATGATGGTAAAATGGAACTAGATTTTTCATTATAATAATAATGATTTTCTTCATCATAATATTCAGATTGGAATGATATAGTTCCTATTTTTTCTTCTAAATCATCAAGCTTGATTGGTAATTTTATTTTCAAATTCTTTATATATATAATTCCACTATTAAATGTTTCATCTGCTTTATTATTTTCTATTTTATAATCAATTGCTATAGAAAATAAAGCAATTAGTAATATCACAGATATAAAGCCGAATATAATAAAACTTCTATTTTTCATAACCACTCCTATATTTAATTAAATTATAATTTCTTTTATTTAAGAAATCAATAAACTTTTTTGGCACTTATTCTTGACGAGTGCTAAAAATAGTGTTATAACAATATTGTTACTAATATAATGTAACAAGGAGGATATTATGAAAAAGAAACAATTTAAAGCTGAATCAAAGAAACTTTTAGATTTAATGATTCATTCGATTTATTCAAATAAAGAAATATTTTTAAGGGAGTTAATATCTAATGGTAGTGATGCAATTGATAAACTATATTATGAATCCTTAACTAATCATGATATAAAAGTAAATAAGAAAAAATTAGGAATAAATATAGATATAAATAAAGATAAAAGATTGCTTACTATAAGTGATACTGGTTGTGGTATGACTAAAGATGAACTTGAAGATAATTTAGGTACTATAGCTAAAAGTGGTTCTTTATTGTTTAAAGAAGAAAATAAAATGAAGAAAGACATTGACATAATAGGTCAATTTGGTGTTGGATTTTATTCTGCCTTTATGGTTAGTGATAATGTAAAAGTTATTAGTAAATCATATAAAGAGGAACAAGCACATAGTTGGGAAAGTGATGGCGCTGATGGTTATATAATTAAAGATGATGAAAAAGATGATATTGGTACAACTATTATATTAAAAATAAAAGAGGATACAGAAGAAGAAAATTATAGTAAATATTTAGAAGAATATACTATAAAAGATATTATAAAAAAATACTCTGATTATATCAGATATCCTATTACAATGAAAAACGATGATAAAAAAGAAGCAATTAATAGTATGAAACCGTTATGGAAAAAAGATAAGAAAAAGATAACTGAAGAAGAATATAATAATTTCTATTCTGAAAAATTTAATGATTTTGAGAAACCACTTAAAACTATTTCTTTAAATACTGAAGGTCTTACTAGTTATAATGCTTTGCTTTTTATACCAAGTCATATACCTTATGATTTTTATACTAAAGAATATGAAAAAGGATTACAACTATATGCATCTGGCGTAATGATAATGGACAAATGTAAAGATTTAATTCCAGATTATTTTAGTTTTGTAAAAGGTGTTGTTGATAGTGATGATTTATCTTTAAATATATCAAGAGAAATCTTGCAACAAGATCCTAAATTAAAAACTATCGCCAATAGTATTGAAAAGAAAATCAAAAAAGAACTTCTTGATATGTTAGAAAATGATAAAGAAAATTATATTAAATTCTTTAAAGCTTTTGGTAATAGTATTAAATATGGTATTTATTCTAGTTATGGTATGAAAAAAGAATTTTTACAAGATTTACTTTTATTTGATTCTTCTAAAAAAGATACTATGATTACGCTTAAGGATTATGTTGCTAATATGAAAGAAGATCAAGATAAGATATATTATGCAACCGGGGAAAGTGTTGATAAAATCAATATGTTACCTCAAGTAGATAAGTTTAAAGAAAAAGATATTGATGTTCTTTATTTAACTGATAATATTGATGAATTTGTTTTACAAATGATGATGAATTACGATAATAAATCTTTTGTTAATATATCTAGTGGAGATATTGATTTAGATAGTGAGGAAGAAAAGGAAAATTTAAAGAAATTAAATGAAGAAAATAAAGATTTATTTGAAGATATGAAAAAATATATTGCAGAAGTTGAAAGTGTTAGATTTACTAATAGACTTAAAAATCATCCAGTATGTTTAAGTACTGAGGGAGGTATTTCAACAAGTATGGAAAAAACTTTAAATGAAATGCCTATTGATGAAAAAGTAAAAGCTAAAACAATATTGGAAATTAACGATAAACATCCAATTGTTAAAAAATTGGAAAAGTTACATAAAAATAAAGATACAGAAGAATTAAAGAAGTATTCTAAAGTACTTTATGCTCAAGCAAAATTAATTGAAGGTTTGTCTTTAGATAATCCTACTGAGATCAGCAATTTGATTTGTGAAATAATAGCAAAATAGAAGTCATATTAATTGACTTCTATTTTTTTATTAAATTTGTATTTACCATTTTATTTAGACAACTCTATTATAGCGTGAATATATAGTTCCACTTGTAATAATAATTCTTCAATACTTACTCTTTCATTGGCATCATGAATATTATTTTCATTATTTGGAAATTCACAACCAAAAGCAATGCAATTTTTTAAAGCTTTGGCATAAGTACCTCCGCCAGATATTCTGGGTCTACTTTCATAATCTTTGGTTACATCTTGATAAGCTTTCATTAAACTTTTAACAAGGTGCGAATTTTCTTCATAAAATATAGATTTACTATAACTATCTACGTTTATGGTAATAAAATGATTTTTATTTTTTTTAATTTTAGATACAATTTCTTCAGTAGAAATAGTTACTGGAACTCTTATATCAATACTACCTATTATCTCATTATTTTCTTTTTTGATAGTACCATTTACCATTGTTAAGTTTCCATAATCATCTTGGCAGGAAATATTTAGATATTCCCCAGTGTTATTTAAATCAATTAATTCACAATAACTGTTAACAAAGCTATCTTTATAGTTAGCTTCTTTTAGACCTCTCATTAAATGTGTAATTGCATTTATTCCTAACTCGGGCATACTAGCATGAGCTGCTTTACCTGTTACTACTATAGTATCGTAAGCATCTTGTTCTTTTATTTCTATTGATAAATTATTTTTATAAAGATATTTGGTTAAAGCTTCTTTATTATAGGATAGTGACTTAATTTTAATTTCACATTTATCACATACAGCATTTGGCACAGTTCCACCTTTTATATCAATTATTGATGTATCAATACATTTAAAAGAACATTTAATATGACCTTTTTCACCAATTACACAAGGAAACTCACTATCTGGGGTAAAACCATAGGTGAAAGATTCTTCTACTTCATTATAATGTTTCATGCATCTAAAACCAGTTTCCTCATTGCAGCCAAATAACAATCTTATTCTTTTATTATTTAAATCTAAATTCAAATCTTTAATTATTTTTAAAGCAATAAGGGAAGCGCTAGCAGCACCTTTATCATCACTAGTTCCTCTTCCATATAAAAAACCATCTTTTTCTGTTAGCTTAAAAGGATCCGTAGTCCAATTATTGCCTGCTGGAACTATATCCAAATGAGTTGCAATTCCTATAATGTCTTTACCTTCACCAAGTTCTGCATATCCACAATAGTTATCTAAATTTTTGGTATATAAACCAAAAGAGTTTGCTATGTCTAATGCTTGTTTTAAACAGTTTCTGTTATTAACTCCAAAAGGAGTTTTCTCTTCATTTAAGTTTTCAACAGAATTGTGACTAACTAATTTTTCTAATATTTCTATCAATAATGCTTTATTTTTAATTATCTCATTTTTTATATCCATATCATATCTCCTTATATAAATACATATTTTCACATATTAAATTATCACTTATTTTTTTATAGTAATCATATTCTTTCTTTTTTCTTATTGTCCAAATAATTACTTTTTTATTTTTCTTTTTTTTATTTATAAGATGTTTATCTAATGAATAAAAATCGGGTTTTAAAAAGAAGCAACTACTAAATAGATTGTATAATAAAGTGGTTTCTTTTTTTGTTCTTACACTCATTTTTAGTATTCCCCTAATTACGTCAGGTCTATTCTTTTTAAACCATAATATATGAAATGGATTAAAACTTTGTATTGCATATCTTCCTTTATAGTTTAATAATTCTTTTACAACTAACTTTTCTAAAAAACCATATTTATCTTTGCCTTTTAATTCAATTAATAAAGGTACTTGATCATTTACTAATTTTAATACTTCTGAAAATAATGGTATTTTAGAACTAGTATTAAATAAATATAATTTACTTAGTTCTTTATAAGTACAAGATTCTATTTCTTTATTTATTCCACAGACTCTTTTTAAATTATAATCGTGAAATACAACTAGTTTATTATCCTTAGTTCTATGAAGGTCCAATTCAATTATATAATTATTTTTTATTGCTTCTTTAAATGCTTTTATAGAATTTTCAGGAATATTTTTTTCTAGATTATGAAATCCTCTGTGAGCAATTAAATTATCAAATAAAAAGTCCATACTATCACCTATATCAATTATATTCTTATACAAAATAAAAAAGCAAGTTTTCTTGCTTCTTCTTAATAATTTTCTTTTTTAATTTCAAAATATGATTTTGGATGTGCACATACTGGACATACTTCTGGAGCTTGTTTACCAATAACTATATGACCACAATTACGGCATTGCCAAATTGCATCTCCATCTTTACTAAATACTAATTTATCTTCAACATTCTTAAGAAGTTTTCTATATCTTTCTTCATGTTCTTTTTCAATTGCTCCAACTGATTCGAAAAGGAATGCAAGTCTAGTGAATCCTTCTTCACGAGCTGTTTCTGCGAATTCTTTATACATATCAGTCCATTCATAGTTTTCTCCTTCAGCTGCATCTAATAAATTTTCAGTAGTTGTAGGAATTTGTCCTCCGTGTAATTCTTTAAACCACATTTTAGCATGTTCTTTTTCATTATTAGCTGTTTCTAAAAAGATTTCACTAATTTGTTCATATCCTTCTTTTTTTGCAACACTTGCATAGTAAGTATATTTATTTCTTGCTTGACTTTCTCCTGCGAAAGCAGTCATTAAATTTTGTTCTGTTTTACTTCCTTTTAATTCCATAATTTCCTCCTTCTTCATACATTATAATTATATTATAATCAAAATAAAAATTCAAGTTTTCTTAATAAAATAGTACTTTTATTTGTTAATTTTTATATATAAATTATAATTTTAACATTTTGATTTAAGGTTTGATTTTAAACATGAACTTTCATTAGTTTTTTTTATATGATTATAAAAAGCATTCTTTCTTATGTATATATATTCTTCATCAATAATATTTTTTATTTCTAACTTTTTCAATACTTTAAGGTGTGTTAATAATCTTCTTTTAGATGAAGATCTAAGTTTTACAATAACCTTACCATTATTATTTAAAATATGTCTATATCCTAAAAAATCTATACCATTACTAACTTTTCCTATTTGAGTTTTATTATTTAAAGAAAGTTGTAATTTATCATTACACAAGCTTTCTATTTCTTTTAAGCATTTTTGCAAATAAGACTTATCTTTATGTATTAAAATCATATCGTCCATATATCTTGTATAACTCTTTATACGAAGTTTTTCTTTTATTAATCTGTCAACACTATTTAAATAAAATAAGGCAAACCATTGACTAGATTGATTTCCTAATGGTAAGCCTATATTACTATACTTATCTTTAGCCTTTAATAATTTCTTAATAAAATATATTTCATCTTCACAAAAATTTATTTTTTTTAATTCATTTATTAATATGTTGTGATCTATACTTGGAAAATATTTTTTTATATCACATTTTAAAAAATATATATTATTATTTTTATTATTTTTATTAAATTCATCTCTTAAAAACTTATGTAACCGATTAATGGCAAAAGTAGTACCTTTATTTTTTCTACAAGCAGCATTATCATATATAAGTTTATTTTCTATTTTGGGTTTTAAACAATTATCACAAAAACATCTTATAACTATCCTATCTTTATAAGAAGGTGCTTCTATTATTCTTTTTTTGGGTTCAAATATAGTAAACTCTCTATACTTACCGAACTCATATTTATTATTTTTAATCTCATTAATAATTTTATAAATATTTTGAAAAAGATTTATTTCAAATCTTATTACCTCCCCTTTTTGTTGTTTACTTTTTCTACACATTTTATGTGCATTGTATAAGTTTTCAAAACAAAAGATTTCTTCTAAACTCATATTATCTCCAATTTTTATACTCTTTTACGCCATCTATCATCATCACTTTTTTTCCAAGCTAAAATTAGATTTATTGCTTCGCTTGTTTGCATAGATATTTGTTTATATTGCTTTTTTAAAATACAATTAGATGTTTGAGCTAACATTGAAATATAGCCTAATAGTTTTAATTTTATGATTGCTTCTTTTTGAAAATTTTCACGTTTTGTTTTATTATCAGTACAATCCATTCTTATATAATTAGCTTCTATTAAAAATTCTAAAGCATCTAAACAATAATTTTGCATTCTATTTACAAATACACCACGAAATTTTTTGGGTGATTTTTCAGTTATGGTTATGACATAGGCTCCAAGTTTTTTAACAACAGTTATGACAATTAGGTCATTAGAGTTAAAAGGAATTTTAGAAATCATTTTAATGTCTTGATCTAATTCTTCGGCTTCTTTTTCTATATTATCAATCTTATATTTTTGATTATTTGCTTTAAGCATTGTTTTTTTTATTTGTAATATATCATCTTTATTATTTATATTCTGCTCTATTATATCAATATTTTTCGGAATTTTTAAATTTCTATCTCTACTAACTTGTAACATAATACTACCTTTACTACTCTATATTCTTTTGATGGTATTATACCATAGAACCATATAAAAAAACATAAAGATTAACAATATGAAAATAAAAAAGAATTATATTTTAAATAATAATCCTTTAAATTTAGTTTGATTTTATTTTCTTTTGCTTTACTTTATTTTTTGATTTGATTTGTTTTTTAGAAGAGTTCATAAGATAAATATTGTTTTGTATAAATTTATGAAGTTTTGTTTCTGAGTGTTTTGATAAGTATAAATTAACTTTTTCATAAATTCTTTCTGTGTGATGATCATCTAAAGAGATGTTTGCAGGATGAATAGTATTAATGGGATATAGATTTACAGAATCCAATTTTACACAACATAGTTTTTTTGCGTTTAAAGTAAGTATGGAGAATAATAATACATATCTGGATATTTTTTTGCACTTTTATAACTATTAGTAATTGGGCAAGTACATACATAACTATTTTTATCTAACTCTATTGTAAATAAAACTACTGATAAGCGTAATTCTTTATTATCTTTATATTAATATTATTAATTATAGTTTTATCTTGTATAACGATTTCACCTGGTTTAAACATAAATATCTCCTAGGCATATTATTCTAAAAAAATTGTTTAAATACGTCAAATTATATTAATTATTTTTTTCCTTTAGAATTTTTTATATTTGGATCATTTACATACTCTTTTCTAGCTTGATACATAGGCGATTTTGATAATTGATATGATTTTATACGTTGTTCCTCTATATAACCTAATTCTTCTTTTAAAGATTTATCTATTACAAGCATCAATGATGTATCTATGATATACTTTCTTGTTTCTAACCAACAATGGCCACCTAATTTTTCTGCATTTTTTGTTCTTTTTAATATCGGTAATATACCAGACACTATATCAACATCATTATAAGAGTAACTTAATTGCCTACTAGCACCTACACAATTACCTATATTATAACCTAAAGTAAACATGTCTATAAATTCTTTCATTTCAGGAATATGAGAAACGAAATTTTGAGAATTTATTTTATCCCATTCTTCATCATTAAAAAAGCGAATTTTTCCTAATTCCATATTTTTAGAAATAATATTTTTAAAATTAAGATTATTATTATATAATTCCCAAAAAAGATCATATCCTTTTATATCTGTTTCCATAATATCACTCACTAACTATATTCATTAATATATCATATCTATCTTATTTGTCAAACTAACTAAAAAATATAATTGGTAATATTTTCCAATTAAATATGTTATATTTCTTTAATAGTTTCTATAATGATTCTTGTATAAATGTTTTAAAAAAAGTAGCAAAAAATGCTACTTGAGTTTTTTATGGTAGGGTTTAAAGTCAATTCATAACTTTTACACCTTTCTATTATATTTTTAAAATTAAATAAATTATCTTGTATACTTATGTGTATCTTCTATATCACTTATAATAGGTTCATCATATTCATCTGGCCAATAAAATATTCGTGTAGTTTTAAGTGTTCGAATTATTTGTTGTTCTAATTCGTCTGTTAATTCTATTTTATTTATTTTTCCTTCTTTTGAATTATATAAATATATTGGATAATCTATCCCAGTTATGTTTTCTAAACAATTTTTTACCACATAAATCATTTGTAATAATTTATCTTGTTGTAAACATTCATTTATAACTAAACCAACAACAGAATCAATTGATGCCTCTATATTTACTTCGTTCATAGTATTATCATTATTAGTTTTAATATAATTTTCTAATTCAATAATTGTTCGAAAATCAGCTTTATTAGCGAAAAAATCTCCATTTTTTATATTACCACTACTACCACTATCTGATTTTGAAATATGAAAACAATTAGCTAAATCAGAATTAATCAAAAAACCAATATTTTTGTATGTAGACACACCTATATCATGAACTATAAGAGTTGATGAGGCACTTGATAGTCCTTCATTCATTAACATACAAAATTCATTTGCCCAAGCGGTACAATCATATTCTAACCCGTTAATTCCATTTTTTAATTGTGGCCAATCCATTGCTCTAACTAACAATTTTCCTTCATTATATAATATTTTTGTGTCATTCATATTTTCACAACCTTATATATTTATTGTACCATATTTTTCTCAATCTAATATTTATAAAAATTAAAAATGCTGATTTTCTATTTAAAATCAAGCATTTTCAGTATACTTAACTCCAAAAGTTGGAGTAACATCAAAATGGCAGGGGATGAGAGAATCGAACTCCCAACAGTGGTTTTGGAGACCATTATTATACCATTTAACTAATCCCCTATTAATAGAATTAAATTTATATAAATAAATCTTATGTATTAGATTATAGCACAATTATTTTTATTAGACAATATTTGTTATATTATTTTGATAAAAAAAATATATAATTCACTTATATATTTTTTACATATTCGTTGTTGGAATTGATAATGTTTGTCCTATTAATAATAAATTATTTGTTAAATTATTGGCTTGTTTTATATCATCTACTGTTATATTATATTTTTTCGCTATGGAATATAATGAATCTCCTGGTTCCACTGTGTATATTATGTAAGTTTCTGTAGGTATATTATTAGGAATTTTTAATTGTTGACCTATTGTTAATAAATCACTTTTTAAATTATTTAAACTTCTTATTTCTTCTACAGTTGAACCATATTTTTGAGCAATAGAATATAATGAATCTCCTCTTTCTACTGTATATATCATATAACTAGATACATTGTCATTAACAGGTTCTTTTAGTATTAAAGTCTGGCCTATAGATAATATATCATTATTTAAACTATTTAATCTTTTTAGTTCGTCTATTGATATATTAAACTTTCTTGAAATTGAATATAATGTATCTCCTGCTTCTACAATATAAGTATCAACTTCAAATGGAGGAGTTATTTGGGATACTTTTGGGACAATTAAAGTTTGTCCTATAGATAAATTATTATTTGTTAAGTTATTTAATCTTTTTAGTTCTTCTACACTAGTTTCATATGTAGCTGCCAACTGATATAAGGTATCTCCTGCTTTTACTACATATGTATCATATGTGATATTTTCTGGAAAATTATTTGAACCAGGTATTAATAATATTTGACCTATAGAAAGAGAATTTGAACTTAAATTATTTACTCTTTTTAATTCTTCTACAGTTGTATTTAATAATTTAGCTATAGAATATAACGTATCTCCTTTTTTTACTATATATTCATTACCAGTTGGAGGAGTTGTTCCGGGAGATGTATATGGTACATTCGCGTAATCTGCGATTGCTTTTACTACACCTTCAACATAGTTAAGTAAATTATTTTGAAGTTTTTTAACATCTGCTTGATTATCTATAAAACCATATTCTACTAATAAAGATTGTAATGGGTTTGTTTGTCTAATAATATAATAATAATCTTGAGATGGATTTTCAGGTAATCTTCTTTGGTATACTTTACGCATTTTTTGTCCTTGTTCTCCTATGTTATTTAACATAGCTTCCGCTAATGTAGCATCGTTTCTTAATGCATAAACTATTTCAGCACCTTCGCCACCAGGCAATAATCAAAGTGTAACGTTTTATTATTTTTTTAATAAATTCATTATATAATTTCCAACTACTTCTTTATTTTCATTTATCTCTTGTTGTAAATTTAACCAATCATTTTTCATTTTTTCTACTTCATCTTTATATTTATCTGCGAAGTGTTCATTAATTTCCCAATGAAGATAATTTTTATATTTATTAGTATAATCTTCTGTTAACTTATTTTTATCTACCCTAGAACATAATAGTGTAAATCCCATGAATATACAAAAAGCATCTATATGATCTTTATTATCATTAGTTAAATATTTTAAAGATGAATATATTAATATTTCTAAAAAATAGGAAATTTGATAAAAATATAAAGCAAATAGGTCTTCATCTTTATTTTTATTTACTTCTATCATCATACTAACTACAATTGAACTATGTGTATATAAACATAACTTTTCATAAGTCTCTTCTAGTAATAATTGTAATTCATCATCCTCAAATTCTTCAAATAAAACTGGATTAATTCCTTTTAATTTAAATTTAAAATTATCTAGTATTGCTGTAGGGCGAGTATTTTTGCTTCTACCACATTTTTCTAAATCTTTAAATTCTTCAAATGTATCTTTTGGATCAAAATATATCATCATTGCCATCATTATTTTTTCCATACATGAACGCATTAATGTTGCAGAATCTACTATATCATTTTTCTTTAAAAGTTTATAAACATTATTAATCGTATTATTAGCTTGATGTAATAAGTTAATTGTTTCAATACTAATATTATCAGTAACTGATAATTGTTCTAGATACTTTTTTATATATCTTCTCATTGGTTTTACAAAATTATTTTTTACTAATTGTTCAACAAGTATCAAATCTTTTTCTTCCATTTTATCCCCCACTATAAGTAGTTTATCTATTTCTATGTTTCCCTTGTTCCAATAGGAACAAAGTTTTCAAATACTATTTAATATACTAAATTTGTAAATTATTTCAATGTTTTTATCTTTGTCTATTACTATTTTATCAATAATTGCTTGCATTAACTCTCTAGTCGGATTTTCTAAATCAATTAATGCTTTTATTTTATCTTCATATTCTTTTAAATCATCTGGCTTATTTTGCATTGCTTTTTCATCTGTTTTTAGTTTTTTTATTTCAGTTCTTGATTTTGTTAACAATGCTTCAGTTTCATTAGCTATTCTTTTATACATCTCATCTGATATTAATCCTCTAAACTTATCTTCATATAACATGTCTAGCTTGTTAAGAAGATCTTTTTCTTTTTTTTCTAAATCGAATATTCTTGCTTCTATCTTAAGATTATTCTTCTTTCTATTTTTTAGTTCAAGTGCAATACCGGATACATTGATTGCATCCAAGTATTTTTTACAAGTTTTCTTAATAACTTCTAATAATGCTTCTTCTAATTTATCATAAGGCATAAAATGTGGATAACATAAATGTCTTTTTGGATCTCTTGAATATTTATTACAATTAATTGTCCAATAATCATGATTTTTTCTATAAGTAATAGTTAATGTATTACCACATTCTTTACAATATAATAAATTTTCAAATAATCTTTTTTCTCTCTTAGTAATATTAGTTATATTAGTTCTTTTAACATTATTCTGTATTTTTTCAAAAACCATTCTATCTACAAGAGGCTCATGGGTATTTTTAACAACAATCCAATTTTCTTTAGGAACAGCTAATTTCTTTTTGGTTTTGTAACCTCTTTTATACTGAATGTTTTGAACCATATCACCAACATACATTTGATTTTTTAAAATCTTTTTAACAGAAGATATTGTCCAAATAGAATTATATTTGCTTCTTGCATGAGGATTTTTTCTTTTGAGACTACTTGGCGTTTTTATTTTATTGTCATTTAAATAAGTAGTTATTTCAGATAAACCAACACCATCATTAGCCATTTCGAATATTTTCTTAACAACAGGTGCATATTCAGGATCTGGTAGTAAATGTCCTTTATCATTAGGATCTCTCATATATCCATAACTTGGAGCACTACCAATAAACTTTCCTTTCCTTTTTTTATATTCCAATACATTTCTAATTTTAACTGAATTTTGTTTACTATAAAAATCATTACATGCAAATATAAACATTACAGAATCATTACTTGACTTTAATTTAAAGTTATCATAACTTTCTTGTATAGATATAAACCTTATACCATTTTCAGGAAAATAATTTTCTACATAATAGCCTGTTAGTATATGATCTCTTCCTAATCTTGACAAATCTTTAACTATTACAAGATTTATGAGTCCTTTTTTCAAATCTTCCATCATTAGATTAAATCCCGGTCTATCAAAATCAGTACCAGAATAGCCATCATCAACATATTCTCCTACAAAGATAAAACCATTGTCCTTTACGAATTTCATTAGCATATTTCTTTGATTAAGGACACTCTCACTTTCTGATTCGTAAGATTTTCCTTGATCGGCTTCAGATAATCTTATATATATTCCTGCTTTGTAAAACTCTGGTGCTTTTACTGTATTGTTATACATTTATACTCCTTTCTTCTTGTATAACAAATTAAAGCCAATTATATTGTACCATAAAGAACAATATAACACCATTGTTCTACTCATTATCCATCACTCTTTTTATATAATTAGTTATCAACAAGGTTAAATCAGGAGAATCTTTTTTAAATGTTTCTATTATATTAAACATAAGTCACCTCTTTATAGTGTATGACTTTGTTAAACAATAAATTATTCATCTCCTTTTGTTATTTCATTTATTAACACTTCTAATTCTTTAATTTCTTCTTCACTCATAGGTTCTGATGTTGTAGGTTTACCATTCCAAGATATGATATTACCTTTATCATCATATTCTATAACAGGACCTATATTTTTACTTATACTATTATTTTTATTATATTGTTTAAAGTTTTCTTGATTACTAGTATTAAGATTTTCTTGTATATCTGATATTCTTTTTTTGAATACCTCTGATATCATAATTTTTCTTTTAGAATTATTCTGCTCTTTCTTATCATACATCAAAACAATATAACCATAATTAGATAAACTACTTATACTCTTTGATATTGTTTGCCTACTAACATTAAAACTATTACTAAAAAATTCATTAGTAGCCCAGCAATATCCATACTTCTTACAAAGTGACAAAATGTAAATTAATAGTAATCTTTCAAGTGGTGTTAAATTCTTATCTCCCAATAAACTTGTTGGAAAAACTAATTTAATAAAAGGTTCAATATCTCTTTCCATATTCATTGATATAAGATTACCTTAATAGTCTATTATTTATCAGTCTTTTAGAGCATAAGAAAAAGAACTGAACAAAGAATAGTACAGCAATTCTAGAAATACACTAGTACTTCCCTTTAATTTTGGCACTTCATTCTTGTTAAGTTCTTATTGAGAACATTGCATAAACTTCCTTTAATAAAGTCGACTTTTTTGAGCACACTCCTCGTACCCTAATTTAATTATATCAGATTTTTTTAAAAAAGTCATCAAAATCCATCCAACTTTCTGGAGATTCATTATAACTCTTGTATTGTGATTCACTGAAATATCTAAAACCTTGTGATGTATACACAACTAAACCTCCAACTATGTTCTTTCCTTTAAATCTTTCATCAGATACATATTTATATAATGCATTAGATTTACTTATATTATCATTTTCATTAAATCCAATTGCTTTTGTATCAAATATTCCTATACTTCCATCAACAAATGAAATAATAAAATCTGGTTGAAAAGTAGAACCATTTTCTTTCCTAATTCCAAAATTTGATTCCATATGTTCGTCACCATTCTTCCAAAACCATTTAATAAATTCATTATTTTCTTCTAAATATTCTATGAATTTTAGTTCTAGTTCATCAACCTTCCCATTATTATCACAAGGCAAGTACAGTGGTTGATAAATTGATAATTTAGATTTTACCTCAACATTAGTTTCAGGATTATAATTTTTGCTAGTTAAAATTTCCCAATCATCATTATATCTGCCGGGATTTTTTAATTCAATATCTTTTTCATGAAAACTTTTATATTCATCCAAAGCCAACGACAAAACCTTTTCAAATATTTCTTCATTTCTAACAATAAAATTTTGAATAATAGTTATTCCGCCATCTGAAGGTTTCATATTTAAATATTTTCTAAATACATATAATATAGCTGTTTTTAATTTAGAGATAGATCTACTAGGAGAAAAATTTCCTATATTCTTTAATAGAATTTTATTATATCTAATATCTAAATCATCTGGTGATAATTTCATATATACTACGCTATCTTCCCTTACTACCATTCCAGAATCTATATTATTTGTTTCCAGTTCTATACTATTTAAGATAGTATCCATTTCATCATAATTTGTTTTAATTCCATTTTGCATTAGTTTTTTTAATGATTCCTTGTAATTTGGAATTTCATTATCCTTATAGTCTATTTTGAAAAATCTACAAAAAGCACGCTCAAAAAACATTGTATATTCACTAGTTATATCACCAAAATCAATTCTATTTTTATAATATGACCTCAATTTAATATTGCCATAATTCTCAGTTCTTTTAGAACAAATTGATTTTATAATATTAGGATTATAAACTTCTTTTTTTATTTCAATGGATTTAATATTTGTATAAACATATGCAATATTTAAATCGTCACAATCGTAATGCTTTGCCTCAGGCATTCTTAATATTCTTCCTACCGTTTGAATTTCAAATATAATGCTATTTGACTCTCTAAATTTTACAAGTATCTGTGCTCTAGGACAATCCCATCCAGTATCAACAGCTTGCTTAAATAATAAAAATTCTACTTTACTGTCATTTTTAGTTAATTCTTCACTTTCAATATTCATCTTATCTTCTGTCAACCATATACCGATTTTTCCACTATCAATATTTATATTTTTGCTTTCCAAAAAATCTAAAACTGCTTTTTTCTTAATTTCACCAGCATCTGAATTTGGTAATTGTATTAACACTAATGGATTTATATTAGCTTTTTGTTTTTCATACATTTTTTTCAAATATAAACGTTTTTGATATGCACTTTCTAAAATTAAATTCTGTGAGAATATATCATCATTAGATATTGATGATATATCTTTATTAATGATAATTTCTTTCTTTATCATTCCTTCTTCTATTACTTTGTTTGGGTCTACTGTAACTTTCATTTGCATATCTGAAGTAAGTACTGGAGTAGCACTCATCTCTATTGTTAGGAAAGGTTTTATTATCTCATCTCTAAGTTCTCTCGCTCTTATAGTATTAGATGATTTGTGACTTTCATCTATAATTAATATTATTTTTGTATCATTGTTTCGTGTATTTTCAAGAACTTCTATAAAATTTATATCATCCTTATCCTTCATAACATTATTTGTATATTGTCCTGTTATCCCATCCTTTTGCCTTATCTTTTCCCAATTTAAAAACACTATTTCATTTTTGTTAATTTTTTTTCTTTTCCCAAAAAAGTCTTCTTCTAACAAACTACAATCAACAAGTGATGATATATTTTTCTTAACACTATTGTAACTTTGAACATGTAAATTTCCACTTCCAATTGATACCCATAAAAAGCATAAATTCAACTGCGTATCTCTAATAATTTCAGAAATATAATTAGTCATCATAAATGTTTTCCCACTGCCCGTTGGTGATTGAAATACAATAGTTTCATTGTTATCTGTTTCAAAAAACATTTTAGAGGCTGTTATCAACTGCTTTATTGCTTGCTCCTGATATCTTTTTAATTCTTTCATAATTATATCTCCCTACTTAAATCAATTATTTTATTATATAACTCTAAAATTTTATATGGAATTGGTTCCACTTCATAATTGTGTACATCGACTAGTTCATTCTGATTTATTTCATTTCCTAAAGTAAATATATATAATGCCTTAAATTCATAAATATTTTCAATATCATTTATAAATTTATTATAATTATTTCCAAAAGCATCAAAATAGACACAAGTATATTTTGTCTTTTCTTCATTAGAATATATACAATATTCGTTATCTTTTCTAACTAAAACATGAGTATTTTCTTTTATACACAACATTGGAATGCATTTTTCAGTTAAATCATAATATAATTGGTCTTTTGAACCGTTAACTTCAACGAATTCTGTTTTAAAATATAGTAAATTCCCAACTAATCCTTTTTTGTTCTTATATCCATTAATCACATTATTAATTCTAGGATATGTTATAGAATTACAAATTCCCTTTTCTTCAATAAATTTCAACCATTTTTTATTATTTTTTTTCTTATATTCAATCAGAGTTTCATCATTTATATTATTTTTTTTCTTAAATTCTTTTTCGTCCTTTAAGCTAATTTCGTTATTAGTACATAATATAAACCTTCTTTCTCCACCATCTTCTTTATTTAATTCTAATACGGCATGTCCAGTACTTCCTGATCCAGCAAAAAAGTCCAATACTAATGCATTTTTATTTGGATGATAATTAATTAACTCTTTTAACATCTTAATTGGTTTTTTGCCATTATTAAATGGTATTCCACCTTCATTTCGTATATTTCCAAAATCAGCACTAAAATCATAGTAATTTGAAATAGGCCTTGTTTTTTTTGAGAAACCATTATTTTCAATTTCCTTTATTCGTTCTAAAGGAACACCAGAATAAAACTTTCCACGAATGGCATCATGTCTCTTTGGACCAGTTACATATCTATATCCCAATCCATCTTCTCCCATATTATGAATTTTATATAAAACATTTAAACCATCTTGATCTTTTCTTTTAATCAAATATTTTGACAAAAATTCTGCAGCAGTGCCGCTTTGTCTAACTATGCTCCCTGATGCCCAAGTTTCTTTTAACAATCCGATTTTCCCTTTACCTTTTTCTATCTTCCATTCACCATCTTTAAAGATAGTAACTGTTTTATTACCTATTTTTAAAGTTGTACCTTTAGTTAGTTCAGTAATCTTATATTGAAATTTTGAAAGATCATATTCTTCGCAGCGCTTATTTGCTTTGAATAAATTTTTCCTTTTTGCATATATTAGAACATATTCCATTACTGGTTGCCAATCATTGTCTTCATTTAAACTTTTATTATCATACCTAACTTGCATATGGTGTATAGAAAGCAAATTATTTTCGCCAAAAATTTCATCACATAATAATTTTAATTGTGCATATTCATTATCATCAATAGATATAAAAATAACACCATCTTGTTTTAATAGTCTTCTTGCTATTTTAAGCCTTTTATCCATAAAATTCAACCATTTACTATGTCTATATCCATCTTCTGAATTAACATATTTATCATTATATACAAAATCTTCACTCCCTGTATTATATGGAGGATCAATATATATAACATCAATGCTTTCATTATGTGTATATGATAGAACGCTTAAACTATGAAAATTATCGCCTTCAATCAATAAGTTATTATTATTACATTTATTGTTAGACGTTATAATATTCTTTTCAGATATATTTTTTAATACAGGAATTTTCTTGTTGCATTCCAAAACAATATCTTCTGGCACTTTTTCTCTATCCCATATTAGTCCCAACTTGCCTGATTTTTCTTCATTTAATGATTTTATATAATTAATCAAGTCATCTTTACTCATTTGATCAAAATCCATAATTATTACCTCATTTCTTAAAACAATTCTTTAACAATTAAATCCTGTGAATGTAAATTATTGTTTTTACCTAACAACAAATTTTCATAAAATTTAACTAAATAACTACTATCTTCTTTAATATTTAAATAATTATTAAAATAATTACTCCTTACTAATGCATTTCTAAAATAAACTGATTTATCTTTAAATAAAGTATTATCTACTTCATATCCTAAACTAATTAAATATTTTTCAATAAATAATGCTGTAGTTCTAGTATTACCTTCTCTAAATGGATGTACTTGCCATATACTAGATGAAAACTTAGTAATATTGTTTATTACTTCTACAACACTCATATCTTTATAATTTTTTTCTTTTTCTAAAGATATATCATATTCTAATGATTCTTTTAATGTCTTACAATCACCATAAGCTACTGAATCATTATTAAGTATTTTTTCATGTTTAGAAAAATCTATATTTCTAAATTCTCCTGCAAACTCATAAACATCTTGAAATAAATATTTATGAATGTATTTTAAATAATCTACAGATAATTCAAAATTATCAATTTGTAATAATTCAACAATTCTCGTTGCTACAAAATCACATTCTAATTCATTATGATTTAATTCTTGTTTTTTATCTTTTTCTATATAATATTCTCTTAATTCTTCCTCTACTTGTTTAATAGTTAAATTACCACTTACATTTTCTTCTAATAATTTTTCTAAATATTTAGAAGGTTTTAAATTATCAACTTCTTGAAGACCTATAGCCATATCCCATTGTAATTGTTTTACATATCCTTCAGGTTTAGTTTCTTCTGTATATTCAATGTTACTTGAATCCAATTCTTTTTCGCTCATTTGATTAACCTCCTATCTTACTGCATAATCTACTAAAGTTCTAACCTTTTCATATATATTAAATATTTTAGAATACTCTAGTAATTTATCTATTTCTTTATCACTACTATTAAAATAATCATGCAATATACTATTTTGTAATTCTAAATCAAAATCATCACTTTTTAACATATCACAAATACATCTTTCAGCATTATATATTTTAATTGGATTATTGAACATATTATTAATTTCTATAATTCCAGTGTTGTAGTATTTATCTGCAACATAATGTACTTTATAATTACTTAATACTCTTTTCTTACTATTAATAGTTATTTCTATTTCTTTTGGTGTCTCTTTAATTAAACCTAACATACTTAGTGCTGTCTTATATGAATAGATAGCATCAGGATATCTTTTTTGAAAAACATATTCATCATCTACTAACAAGTTACTATTTATGTAGAATCCATGAGAAACTTTTTTTATTAAACCATTATCAACATATTTTTTTATCAATGGTTTACTAATATTTAGTTTTAAAAAATCTGATGTAGATATGTATCCATTATTAGTATCTAAAAACTGTTTAATTTTATCTTCATTAGTCATAGAATCACCATTTACTTTCATAACAATATTATATCATTTTATTATATTTGAGTAAATAAAATTTACACAATAAAAATAATAAATTTTCAGTAACTGTCAGATACTAATTATATGGGTCTTAGGGATACTCCCTAACAAGCATTAAAGGGTGTGTCAACACCATGCTTGATATATTGTACAAGACTAGTAAGTTACCTCTTGTAAGTGGTGTAATTTTTTTATTTTTTCTCAATGTTTTTTTCAAAAAATACTATTAATTTTTATAAAAAATAGCCACAAATTTTAACAAAATCCCATAAAAAAATGCAAAAACATTAAATATAATTAATCAAATATTTTCGCATTTTTCTTTAAAACAGGTAAATTTTTATTTTCTAGGCAAGCTTAATAAATTATCCGATGTTGTAGTATTAGGTGTACTTTTAACATACTTTTCACCGTTAGAACTTATTGCAGGTATTACATATGGACCATAATTTGATCCTACAGTAATACTTTTAGGATTTGACTTTACATAATCATGAATAATAGCTTTTTTATACCATCCATCTTTACTATTAGAAAGATATATTTGATCAATTTCTAGCAAGCTATTTGAATATGCACATCCATTTTTCATTTTAATTGCTGTTGCAATAAAAGTAGACATATTTCCTCCTTTCTGTTTCTTCAAATGTTGCACTTTGAGATAAAATATGCTACAATTACTACAGGTGTCGGGCCTATAGTTTCACATTCGCTGAAACTATTTTTTTATACAAGAACTCATATACGTAAAATACTTCTCAAATACCCTTGTATGCATTCATTATATATCAATATGCATATTTTGTCAAGTTTTAAGTCATTTTTAACTAGCAAAATATATTTTTGAATACACATTTACATTTATTTAAAACATTATTAGTCTTTTTTGACTAATAATATTGACTTTTGTAGTATAAGATTATATAATTATTTTGAGGTGTAATTATGCTTTTAAATATTAAGATAGACAACTATAAAGGTGTAAGTAATAATATTAATATTTCTTGTATTGCATCAAATAAAATTAAACATTCTAATAATGATATTTCGAAAATTTCTGAAAAAACAAAGATATTAAAAAATATATGCATAATTGGTAGTAACGCAAGTGGTAAAACAAGTATATTAAATGCTATAGAAACTGTGCAAGATTTTCTTTTGTTTCCTCATAGGAAAAGCATTTCGAATAACAAAGATTTTGATAGTTTTATAAAAAGAATGACACCAGAAGAATTAAAAAAATTTTTAATAGATATAAATACTTTAAATCTTGGAGAACAAAATAATCTTCGTTCTAAAGATAAAAGTACTATAGTTTTAGAATTATTTATACCAAAAAGAAAAAATAATATTTCAGGTATATATACTTATACATTAATGTACAAAAGCAATTATAAGGAATCCGGCGTTTTATTAGAAAAATTAGAATATAAAAAAAATTTTGACAGTAAGAAAAATGAAGTTATCTGTTTAGCAAATAATATTATTGAAAGTGAAATAACTACTACTTTGTTATACCAAAACAACAATAGTAAAAATCAAGAAAAAAATATTGATGATAGAATTAAGTATTATAATACATTTTTTAACGAAATGATAAAGCATGTATCGTATTTGGATGGTAGTGAAGGTGTAGATTTGCTTGAAGCCTTTAATAAACATGGTAATAAGTTTATTGAACTATGTAACATTGCAGATGATAAAATAATTGATGTTACACTTGATGAAAATGAAAAAAAACCAAAAATCTTATTTTGGAATTCAAAAAAAACTTTCTTAACTTTTCCTCAATTATCAAACGGAACTAGAAAAATATTAGTTATAGGATCTATTATTCTAGATGCATTAGAAAAAAATAATTTATTGCTTATTGATGAAATAGAATTAAGCCTTCACCCAACACTAGTAAATTTTTTAATAAATTTAAATTCTTCAAAGGATTTTAATCATTTTTCTCAATTGATATTTACAACACATTCTCCATTTGTTGCCTTTTCTATGACAAATGATCAATTATATTATATTAATAATAAAAATAACAATTATTATATATCTAGTATAAGTAACGCTATAAAAAACAATATAATTACAAAAGATAAAAATCCTGAAAAAGCTTGGATTGAAGATTTGTTAATTAAAAATCCCGATTTAAATAAAATAAAACATTTTTTAAATAATTAATAAAAAGATTCAGTTTAGTTTGAATCTTTTTTTTGTTTAATAATATTTTTCCAGTTTTAATGGATTTCTACCAGTGATTTTTAGATTATATTTTATATTTAATATCTTTTCTATGGATGGAATTATAACATCAATATCGCATCTACAATTAAAAATATCTACTGCAGAATTAATATGATTATATAGTTTACTATCATCTAAGCATCCTCTTGAATAACTATTTGCAATATAAAATGCTACTGCATCTGGTATTACATATCTAATTATATACTCTTCAAAATTATCATAGAAAGGTAAATACTTTTCTTGAAATTCTTCATCAGATATATTTCCTTCTTCCATTAATTCTTTTTCTTTTGTGTAACTCATATTATAACTAATCTCCATTTCTTACTATATTTTTGGCTTTAATTGTTATACATAGTCGTTACACAATGATTATTGCCTCCTCCGGAATTTATGTGATTAGACACCAATATTACATTATCATTAGCTCCAAAAGCATTTAAAGCATTACTAAGTCTTTCATTTCTAGTTAAAGTTATATCACTATCTCTAGTTAATACTGCAGGTATTCCCAATTCATTTAATCTATCATACATATAAAGAGCCGCTTCTAAATTAAAATCTTTTTCTTTTAAGTTACCAGATACTGCTCCAGGATCATCTCCACCATGTCCTGCATCTACGACAACACCATCTATTATTCTATAATCCATGTTTTCACCTCTAATATAAAATATGTTTATGCACAGTTATTGTGAAAAAAAGAATTCTATTTTTCCAAGAATTCTTTTATTTTTTCTAAACATATTATTATAACTGCTCCTAATATGAAGAACATAATATTAAAATTACTAAATGATAACATCTTCATAGGTTCATCTAATGTAGTTGGTCCCATTGCAATAGCATATATAGAACCTAACATCATACCTATTACGGTATATATAGTCTGTGATCTATATTTTTCCAAGCATTTTCTTAATAACTTAACTGATGTTAAACAACCTACAACTATCCCTAACCCAAATATAATTAATACTGGAATATATGAAAAATCAAATTTTAATATATTCTTAACAGCGTTCATTATTGGTATATACAATCCAAATATCAAAAGTAAAGTAGAACCTGATATACCAGGTAATATCATAGCAGTAATAGCAACAGCTCCTGCCAAGAAAACATATATTACTAAACCTAAATTTAATTTATTTAAATGTCCTATTTCTATTAATGATCCATTTGAATTTAAAAATGATATTAATACTACAAATAACATTCCTAAAACTAAAAATATTATATTTTTATATTTACCTATAACTTCATCTTTTTCTTCCCGTATAACAACAGGTATAGCAAATATTATAAATCCTAAAAACAAAGAACTTAGTACATATATTTTACTATTAAAGAGTGTAGATAATATAGTTGCAGATATTAAAAATCCTACTATCCATCCTATACCTAACTTTATTAAAAACTTCAAAGCTTGTTTTTTTTCTTTACTATCTCCTCTTAATAAATTATCTAATGAATTAATAAATTTATCATAGAATCCCATTATAAAAGCTATTGTACCTCCAGATACTCCCGGAACACTATCAGCAAGTGCCATACAAAAACCTTGAATAAATCTTTCAATTAATTCTTTTATTTTCTTCATATTAACCACACATTCCTTTCACTTCGTTCAAGGCGCACATAGTGATGAAA
>JBJEXX010000106.1:0-7784 GCA_051886215.1 Bacilli bacterium
AATATATCTAAAACTATTTTAATTTAACTATTGACTATTACCAGATGTTCTTATATAAAGATTAACACAAAAATATTTTTACTTCAAGAGAAAATAAAAAGAGAAAAATCTCTTTTATATATCTGTTCTTGATAGTATTTGTGCAGGTCTTTTTCTTAATGTTCTAAATACAGGTAACAAACCAATAATTAAATTAAATAAATATAAGCCTATTATAGAATAAATAATAGTTTTAGGATTAACTATGAATTTTCTACTTATATAACTAATCTTTATTAATTCATTTAAAACATAAGAAGTTATAATAATACCCGGTACTCCACCAATAGTAGTAATTGCGAATATTTCACTACTAAACATTTTATAGATATCTATTTTTCTTATACCAATAGCTCTATAAATACCAATTTCTTTTATTCTAGAAAGGAAGGAAGATCTAATCATTAAAAATATTTCTATTAGAGATATACTTATCATAATAATAGATAGAATAATATTAGATTTTTTTTGTTTTTCTACTTTATTATTATACTTATCTTTATCTAATTGATATTGATCTTTAACAGAATATCCTTTTTCTGTTAAAATTTCCATTACTTCTAGTTTTTTATCAGTATATATTGCTAGTTGTTTAGTAGTGTTTAAATATTGGTATTTATATGTATTATAATTACTAAAGTAATAATCCAAGTTTGTTTCACTTTTATAATATCCTACTATAACTAAATTATGATTATTAATTTTTTCTTCAATAACTTTATTCAAAACTCTTTCTTTTTCTAATAATTCTTCTCCTTGTACTATTATTTCATAATCATTAGTAGGCATTCTTCCATTTAATAAACTAATGCCTGTATAATGAGTATAATCATAAACTTTTGTATTTTTTTCATCAAAATCTTCATCATCTTTGCTAAATATAATAACTTTTTCCATTGATTGTTTATTAATATAAATACATGGACTTTTTAAATCACTAATACCAACAATTGTATAAGTATTAACACCATCTATAGTTATAGTTTTATTTAAGAAATCTTTTATTTTAGTAATAGCCATACTTCTATATTCATCTTGTTTTATAGCTTTTTTTAATAATTGTTTATCAACAATTATTTCTTTTTCATTAGTAGGCATACTTCCATAAATAAGATTTTGCTCTTTTATATTAGAAATATCACTAAGAGAACCATTAATAGTAAAATCTACATATACTGTCTGATAATAATTATTTAAATTTAAATATAAAGTTATTTTAGAGTTAGTAGGTATTACATATTTTACATCCTTTATATTTGAAATATCATTATATTCTTCGGGACTAATACTATTCTTATTCAATATTAGATAATTTCTATCTATAGTAACATAATCTTCTTCATATACCTTATTAGTAGCTTCTATGGAACATATTGCATAAGTAATAAATATACCCGCAATGAAGAAGCCTATTAATAACAATTTTTTAAATACTGAATAGTTAAATACTTTAATAAAAGCTTCTTTTAAATATGTTAAAAAACTAAAGACACTAGAATATTTTATTTTATGATTACTATTATCTATTTTTGTAAAATCAAAATTATTTTTATCTATATCATCATTATTTATTTTTTTGAAATGTTTATCTATTAATTCAATAGGAGTATCAATTCCCACTTTTAATATTTCTTGATTTTTACTTTCAATATATAAATTACCATTTTTTATAACAATATTAATATTGATATTTTCATTATCAGCTTTATATATATTAATGTTATTATCTTTATCTTTTAAAGATACTTTTTTTAAATCTTTTAAATATATTTTAGTATCATCATAGTAATCTAGTCCATCATTTTGTTTATTAATATAGTCTTTAATTATTTTACCATCAACTATTTCTATAATTCTTGAAGAATAGAACTTAGCTAAATTTTGTTCATGAGTAACTAAAATTACTAATTTATCTTTAGATATAGTTTTTATAATATTCATAATTTCAATGGTATTTTTACTATCTAAATTACCTGTTGGTTCATCTGCAAGTATTATACTCGGATTCTTTACTATTGCCCTAGCAATTCCAACTCTTTGACGTTCTCCTCCAGATAACATATTAGCAGGTCTTTTTGCGTATCTTAACATATCTACTTTTTCTAGGGCATACTCTACTCGTTCTTTAATTATTTTTTTATTTTTAATACCTATCATTCTAAGTACTAAAGCAATATTTTCATATACTGATTTATTATCTAATAATTTATAATCTTGAAATATATATCCAATATTAATAGCTCTAAATTTATCTATTTGCCATATATTATTTTTACTTATTTTTTTACCATTATAATATATCTTTCCTTTAGATCTTTTATCTAAACCACCTATTACATTAAGTAATGTAGTTTTACCACTACCGCTTTCTCCAAGTAATGTTACTAATCCAGTATTAGGAAAAGAAATAGAAGTATTGTCAATTACATGTATTTGATTACTTTTATGTCTATTAAAATATTTATTAATATTCTTAATATCTAACATATTATCTTTCCTCCTGCATAGAATTCATCGCACTATTTTTAAAAATTTTATTAGAAAATTTAATACTTATTAGATAAGACATAATCGTTATTATTAAATATAAAATGATATAATATTTAACATTTAAATATTTAATTGCGTTATTTAAGATATTAATATTTATTAATTTAATCTTTTGAAAATAAAATAATAATAAAGATATCAATACTGCGATATTAGAAATATTTAATAGTTCAATACTTAATATATTTCTACATTGTCTTTTTGTTGTACCCAATATTCTAAGAGTACTAAAATATATATTTCTAGATTTCATAACTAATTTAATTATAAAATATGATATAAAGAATAATACAACTATCAATATTATTGTAACTATTAATTTACAAACATTTAATATATGAGTTATTTCAGATTCTGTTTTAGTATCATTTAAAGCTATATAATTATAACCTAGTTTTGTTAATTCTCCTTTTACTGAAGAAATATTTTTTTCATTATCAACAAATATACTACTTTGATAATAAGCATTTTTAAACATATTCATATAATCATTTTTATTTATATAAAATAAGTAATCATCATCTACTTTAAATCCTAATACTTTTTCAGCATTTTTTATATTATAAACATTTTTAACTTTTAAATTTAATGTTTCTTCATAATATAAGTTCTTAATAGATATGGAAGCAGTTAAGTCAATACAATTATTAATCATATCTTGTTCTGTTTCATATTCTTCATTATTCTTATTTTTAGATGGACAACTATAGATAAATTCATCTGGAATTATGACACTACCAGAAGGAATCCGATTATCTATTCCTATTCGATATTTATATTGTTTATCCAAAAAACTAATATTTGTTTTTGAAAATCCTATATTAGTACTTTGTGATAATATATCCTCTAAATAATCACTTCCATAAATTATGCCATCATCCCATTCATTTAATGATTCATCGTATATTATTCCTACTATATTAAACTTTTTATTTTTTAGTTCTTCGTCAAAATAACTTGTAATTTGATAATCCGCGCCTATAATATTATCACTACTATATGATATAGGTAATTTAAGTACCACTTCATTATCACTTTTTGGTAATTCTCCAATACTAAGTTCTTCTTTTAAAACTGATATATTATCAAATAAGCAATAATAATAATTATTATCTTTATATATTTCAACTCCTCGATCTAAAATTAAATCATTTTTTACTACTCTATCTACATTTTTAATTTTTTTTATTTTATCATAATCTTCATTTGTAATTGGTTGCTTATCATTTTTCCTTATAACAATTCTTTTTGAATCATTATTTGGAAATATAATATTATAACTTTCATCATTAGTAAGTTGTTGAGCTTTATTGAAGGACCCTAATTCTATTGAAACAGCAAGAAAAACAAATAAGTATACAACTAATAACAAAATAAATTTAGGTAATATATTGAAAGAATTTCTAATACCGAGTCTTATTTTATTAAAGAAAGTTATATTTTCTTTTTTGGGCAGTGTGGTATTATCCACAGTATCTGTGGATTTTAGTTTTATATCTTCTACTAATCTGCCATCATGCATTCTTATTTTTCTAGTTGCATACTTTTCTACTTGATCATAATTATGAGTAACTACTACGACTAATTTATCTTTAGATATTTTACTTAGTAGTTTTAAAACTTCTGAAGCTGATTTTTTATCTAAATTACCTGTTGGCTCATCCGCAATAATTAAAGGAGTATCTTTAGCTAGAGCTCTAGCTATCGCTACTTTTTGCTTTTGTCCTCCAGATAATTTACTAACTTTAGTATTTTTATATTTAGTAAGACCTACTTGTTCTATTAGTTTTAAAATTTTTTCTTTAACATCTTTTTTTCTTTTACCATTTACTAATAATACTAATTCTATATTTTGATAAACAGTATAACTATTAACTAAATTAAAATTTTGAAATATGTTACTAATATAGGTACGACGATATTTTTCTAAATCTTCTATTGTATAATGGCTAGTTTCCTTACCATTAATGTACATTTCTCCTTCTTCATAAGAATCAAGGCCACTAATAACATTTAATAAAGTACTTTTACCACTACCAGATTCTCCTGTGATTACAACGAATTCACCTAAATTTAGTTCTAAATTAACTTTAGTAAAACCTGAAGCAATGATACCTTTATTATAATAAAATTTAGATACATTTTTTAACTTTATCATACTAACTCCTCTATTATAATAATTATACCTATAATATAAATAAATTCCAAGAAAAAAACAGTTATTTTTATAATAAACTGTTTATAACTTTATCCATTTGATAAGAATTGTTTTCTAATATGTCTTCTTTTATAATATTTCTATTTTCTTCAAAGAAATTTATTACTTTTTTTACTTTAGGTAATAGTTTTTTTGCTTCTAAACTATCCATAATAATCTCTAAATTATTAAATCTAGTATATTTACCATATTCTTTACTTTTAACAAATTTTTCATATAGATTTCTAAAAGATATTATATCTATATTGGTGAATCTTTTATCTTCTAATATTTTTAATGCAGTATACATATAATTATTTTTTATAGCTTTATCTAAAATAGTTTCTTGTTTATTATTTTTTATATTTGGTTTAAAATCTTTTTTTCTTCTTATTTCTTTAATTATATCTCTTACAAATTTATAATCTATAGTAGCTAATATATGAGTTAAAGTATCACCATCATTATTTTGATGATTAATATTAAGTTCTTCTCTTTTTATATATTTTAAAACTAGTTTGTATTCATTTCTTTTTAATAAACTCATTAACACATTATTACCAAATTTATCACATATATTAATATCTACTTTTCTTTTTAGTAATAATTTATCAACTACTTCATAATGACCTTCTTCTATTAAATCAAATATGAGGGATGGATCTTCCGTACATGCGATCATTGTTTTTTCTAAATTGTAAAACATTATAACACCTCTTCTTTCACATGACAATTAAATATTCTAACAGATTGAACTTTTATTGTCAAATTTGTTACTTCTATTAGTATTATTTACTAAAATAGGAAAAATATGCTAAAATAAGAAAGATAGGATGTGAAAATATGAAAGTTACGATTTTAGGAGCAGGTGCTTATGCTTTAGCGCTTTCTAAAGCAATATATGAAAATACTAAAGATATTACTATTTGGAGTGCGGTTAGTGATGAAGTTGCTTTATTAAATAAGGAAAGATGTAATAAAAATGTTTTAGATTATAAATTACCAGAAGAAATTAAAATTACTGATAATTTGAAAGAAGCAGTTAAAAACAGTGATGTTATAGTAATCGCTGTTGCTTGTAAATTTATATCTAGCGTTTGTCATAATTTAAAAAAGTATATTAAAGATCAACATTTAGTTGTGGCTAGTAAAGGCATAGAACAAGGAAGTTGTTTATTTGTAAGTCAAATAGTAAAAAAGATAATTAAAACTAGAAAGATTGCGGTAGTTTCCGGTCCATCATTCGCAAAAGATTTAATAAGTGATATGCCTACAGGACTTGCACTTGGTACTAAGTACAAACCAACTGAAAGAATGGTAAAAAATGTATTTCAAAGTAAATATTTAAATGTTATCGCAACTAATGATATTTTAGGTATTGAGATATGTGGTTCAATTAAAAATGTTATCGCAATTGCTTCTGGTATGTTAAATGGTATGGGAGCAACTGATAGTACTAAAGCTATGTTTTTAACAGATTCTTTACATGATGTTAAGTCATTAATTAAAAATTTAGGTGGAAATGATAGAACTATTTTATCTTATGCGGGATTTGGTGATATCTTACTTACTTGTACTTCTACTAATAGTAGAAATTATACTTTAGGTGATATGATTGGAAAAGGTATAAAAAAAGAAGAAATTGATAAATATATGCAAAGTACAACTATAGAAGGACTTTATACATTAAATTCAATATATGATTTAATTAATAAAAAGAAAGTAAAAATGCCTATTATAGATTTAATTTATTCTATTATTTATGAAGGAAATGATCCTCATAGTATTTTAACTCATTTAACTAAGAGATAATTTATCTCTTTTTTTTTGTAAAAAAAAGAATTAGAATTTCTAATTCTTTTGTAAATATTAGTTTTTCTTATAAAACATTTTCTTTAATATACAATAAAATATTAACATAAAAATAGCTATAATAGTCATAATTAAACTATATTTATGTATAGGCATTAATACTAAATTTACTATCTTTCCTATAGATGAATTAATTAAAATATTTATAATAGGAACAGTAATATAACTAAATATTAAAATAGTAATTTCTGAAATTAATAAAGTAATAGAAATCATTTTTAACCAAGTTAAGTTATTAAAGTTTATTAAAATAATTAATATTATGGAAGCAATTATACTAGTAATTCCTATTATTCTTAAATTTCTATTTGTTATTAATTTAATTAATTTATTAAAAATAACTTGTTCTTTTGTTAAATTGTTGTTTACTGTTGTTGAATTTTTTAATTTATAATAATTATTTGATACTATAGATTTTATTTCTTCTTTTGTATCATTATTTATAATTTGTTTATCTTTATTTATTTCTGTTATTACTTCATCTATTGTAGTATTTATTTCTTCTTGTGATAAGTTATTAGAATTTTCTATAAAACTATAATATATTAAATCTGTTGTTAAATCTTGAATTTTTTCGTTTTCTAATATCTTATCTATATTTTCTTTTGGAATATTATATTTTTCAAATTTTTCATATATTGGTTCTATTATTTCATTATTTTTATTTTCTATATTTTCTTTTATAGTTGTTTTTACTATATTTTTAATATTTTTATAAGAAAATGATGAATCTATTCCATAAGATATTGTTATTAATGAAATTGTACTAAATAAAATAACAATTAATATAAAGTTTGATAATCCTTTTATGAATTTTTTCATTTTAATCCTTTCTTATTACATTATTTTATTGGTTCAATCTTTTCTTTACCACCCATATATGGTTGTAGGGCTTTTGGTATTAAAACACTACCATCTTCTTGATAATTATTCTCAAGTAAAGCAATCAATCCACGAGGTGTCGCAACTACTGTATTATTTAAAGTATGTAAGTAATATGTTCCTTTTTCTCCTTTAGTACGTATTCCTAAACGTCTTGCTTGAGCATCTCCTAAAGTTGAACAACTTCCTACTTCAAAATATTTTTGTTGTCTTGGACTCCATGCTTCTACATCACATGATTTAA
>JBJEXX010000107.1:0-1916 GCA_051886215.1 Bacilli bacterium
GTTACTAGATAATGGTTCTATAATAAAAAATAAGAGCTTTCATTGAAATGAAGGCTCTTTTAATAATCAAAATGCAAATATTTTTTTCTTGCCAATAAATATATCTTTTATGGTTTCTTCAATATTCATTTTTTGCTTTTTACATGTATCTATTATACTTATTGCATCACAATAATATTTAGAAAATTTTAAATTTCTAAATCCTCCTGCTATTTTTAGTTTTGTTTTTATTTTTCTTAATCCTCTTTCTGCTAAGTTATTTGTAAAATCAATTCTGAAATCTGTTAGAAATCTTAAATGGTCATCTACGTATTCTCTTAGTCTTGCTTTTAAACATCTCTCGCTTTCATAATATTGTTTTTTATCTTTATCGTAATTTTCTTTAAATTCTTTATCCCATTTATCTAACTTGCTTAGATATTCCGCTTTCGCTTTTTCATATTCTTCTTCGCTAAATGCTGTTTTTCCTTCTAGTTTATATTTGTCAACTTTATCTCGCAACTCTAGCAGATAATTCATAAATTCTCGTATACTTTCTCTTTTATGTACTTCATATTCTGCTTTACAATATCTTAATATATGAAAATTACATTCTGCTTGCTTTGATTGGGAAAACGATAAATGTATGTTGTTGTGGTCATGACATACTGTACCAATATATCTATCTAATATACCCATCTCTTGAAAGCTTTCTAGTTTTCTATTTGCAAATGCTTCTATTAAACTTATTTCTTTAGTAAATACTCCTATTGTACTCATAATTTTACCATTTACTGTTATTGGCGTTTCATCTTCGTTTATTACTGGTTGTTTTAATATTTCTTTTTTCATTCTTTGTAATGTAGGTTTACTTTTTTTACTAAATTGTGCCATAGTATTTCCAACAGTTCCTTGACACATCTTTATTTTATTATTGCTTAAAAGACCTAAAAGCTCTATTATCTTTTGGTTTGGTAGATTGCAATATGCATTTAAATATACTACTAATGATTTTATCGCTTCATCATAATTTATGATACTTTTTACATTACTAGGAAATTTTGGTAAATATTCTTTATTGCAACATGGACATACTGTTTTCTTTCCAGTATATTGGGTTGTATGAACAATTACTTCGAAAGATATTAAGTCTCTTGATACTTCTTCTTTTTCTATTGTTTTATGCCCACATGTACATGTTGCAACTTTTGACACTTTTATTACTTTATCTGGTGTTGAGCATATTATTGGTGCAGACCTTTTATGTCCTTTCTCTCTACCTGGTTTTTTACCTGATTTTACACGATTATTCTGCACAACTTTTTTTAAGCCATTTGTTGAGGATGGCTTGCAACTATTACTACTGTTTTTTCCTAGACTGATTCTCGATATCTCGAATTTTTCTTCGTATATCTTTAGTTTTTTTTTGAGTTCTGCATTTTCAATTTTTAAAGTTTCACACTGTCCACGATAATCATTTTTGTCTAAGTCATGAATCACTTCATCTTTTTGTTTATTCTGTTGTTTCAATAATTTATTTTCTTTTTCTTTTAACTCATTTTCATTTTTCAATTTCTTATATTTTTCTTCTAATTCTTTGTACTGTTTTTCAGAATGCATCATGTAAAATCACCTCTTTTCTTTACGAAAAGATTATACCACACAACTTCAAAAAATGCACGTTTCAATAGTGTTACAGAAATATTACAACATGATATTGGAATCAGAAGAGATTTTTAGAGAATTTAATCAAAAAACTCCTAATGGCAAAGAAAATACATACTGATGACAAATATGCTTTAATCAATGTGTATTTTAAAAATGTAATTTTACTTTAGCAAAAAAATATTAATTTTTTTTATTACATTTTTGTTTCATTTATATTACAAACATCTAAGGTACAAGCATTTTAGATAAAAAACCATTATCTAGTAACA
>JBJEXX010000108.1:0-7637 GCA_051886215.1 Bacilli bacterium
AATAAGGCATAACTTATTCCAAACACTAATAAGAATAATCCTAATAGTGCGGTTACTTTTATTATTTTATTTTGCTTTTTCTTTTTATTTTCATTATTGTTCATACTTCTATCATCCTACTTTCTTTTTCCATTATAAAATATAAATTACTTTATATTTTTATAATTTACTATAAGCAAACTTTTTATTCTCATAACTTACAAAATTATTATAAAATACCCCCCCCCGATGTCAACTTTTAGTTAATTTTTTTTGATATTTGACATTTGAGTGTAAACAAAAAAGAGTTTTATCCTCTTAAAAACTCCTCTAATTTGTTCTCGGAACTAAATACTTTATTTTTTTTAATATTACCTAAAATTCAAATTTTAATTATAGAAAAAATTATAATTTCTTATATTTAATCATTTTCTTATTAATAGAATCAAATTCTATTTCTTTATTATTTTTTAAATATTGTTTTAAAAAATACACTTTATCTAAATTATTATCAAATACCATATCAACAAACTCTAATGCTTCATTTAAAAATATTTTATTATAACTAGGCAGTTCTATATGTTTTTTATTATTTATTTTTCTTTCTAATAATTCATTATCAATGTTTCTACCATTTTCTATCATATTTAAAAATAAATTTAAATTATTTTGTAAAGTTATGGGATTATAAGTAGCATTAGGACATCTTATTTCCATTACGTTATTATATTCATAATCAAATGATTTAAATTTATTTAGAGAAATACAATTACCTTTACTATTTCTTATTAAGTTATAAATATAATCAATATCATTATTTATATTATTCCTTAATGGTACAGAAGATATTAATAATTGATATCTAGGATTTAAATAATCTCCATAACAAAATCTAAATATTACTTCTTCATATGCTAAAAAAAGAGTTATAAAATTTTTTAAATGGGTTTCATTATCAAATATATGATTACCTATATTAAGATGTAAACCACAACTATAATCTATACCTGAAAAAGGATCTTTTTTTATTGTTTTCAATATGTTATTTATATCAGAAAAATCTTTTTTATTATTATTTAAAAAAGCATATGGACATATTTCAAATCCATTTCCTATAGTTAATTCCTCTTTTATTTTCCAATTATCTTTTATATCTTTATTAAATATCTTTTCCGCTCTTTTTTTACTTCTTGATATAAATTCTATTTCAGGAGAAAAAGTAAAATCATTTTTTATATTCAAGGTCTCTTTATATATTAATTTATAATTATTTATACTTGATAGTAATGAATATAATTCATAATTATTTAAACTTATTAAATGTATATTATTATTTTTATTAAATATATCCATACTACCACCTATTTATATATTAAAACACTAATAATAAAAAAACAATAAATAAGTATAAACTTTTGTCTAATATTCATAATAATTATAGGTGAAATATATGAAAAATATACTTAACAAAATTAAAAAAGATACTGGAAATAGTCCAGATATAATATATAAAACTGTTCCTATATTAGAAGAAGAAATTAATATTATATATTCTGAAGTTTTGACTGATGGAGACAGTATTAATGATTTTATTTTAAAACCTATTAATTACCTTAATAATAATAATAGCAACATAAAAGATATTTATAAATATATTAAAAATATTTTACCTGATAATAATGTAGAAGATATTAATAATTATAAATCACTTTTAGAAAAATTATTAGTTGGATATACAATTGTTATATTAAAAGATAAAACTTTAGCCATAGAAACTAGAAAGAATTTATCTCGTGGTGTTTCAACTCCTTCATCAGAACCTTCAATAAAAGGTCCAAAAGATGGTTTCTGTGAACACTACAATACTAATTTAGGTTTAATTAGAAGACGTATAACTAGTAATAATTTATTTATTAAAAGCTTTACTATTGGGAAACAAACTATTACTAAAGTTGGCCTAATATATATGAATAATATAGTTAAAAAAGAATTAGTAGAAAATATAAGTAAAAAATTAGATAACATTAACATAGATGGTATTATAGATAGCGGTTATATAAAAAGATATTTAGAGGAAGATAGAAGTTTTTTTCCATCTATTATGTCTACAGAAAGATGTGATTTAGTAAGCCAATCCCTTCTTGAAGGTAAAGTATGTATCTTAGTAGATAATAGTTGCTACGTGTTAATATTACCCACTTTTTTTATAGATTATTTTCATACTTCTGATGATTATTATCAAAAATCAATAAATATTTCTTTTATTAGAATAATTCGTTTTTTAGGATTTTTAATTTCAATATTTTTACCTGCATATTACATTGCCGCAACTACTATTAATCATAACGCTATACCAATCTCACTTTTAATAAATTTTACAGCTCAAAGGCAATTAGTCCCATTTCCAGCTTTAATTGAAGCTTTTCTTATGAGTATTTCTTTTGAAATACTAAGAGAGAGTGATGTTAGAAGTTCTAATTCATCTACTGCGGTAAGTATTTTAGGTGGTTTAGTTCTAGGTGAAGCTGCAGTAAGCGCTGGAATAGTATCTCCAATAATGATTATAGTTATTGCCATAAGTGCCATAAGTGGATTACTATTTACTTCTATAGAAATGATTTCCGCTATAAGATGGTGGAGATTTATATTAATGTTTTTAGGAGCAACTTTAGGAATGTATGGCTTATTTATAGGTTTAATACTATTGATAATCTCTTTAGAAAAAATGAATAATTATAATATATCATATTTATCTCCACTATCTCCTATAGATTTATATGAACTAAAAGATTCTTTGATAAAATTGCATTCCAAAAAGAAAAAACGCAATAAATTGTTAAGTAATAATATTATAAGAGGACGTGATTAATTATGAAAAAATTTATCTTCCTAATATTTTTAATTTTACTTTGTAGCGGTTGTTATTACACAGAATTAAATGATTTATCTATAATAGATAGTATTGGTATAGAAAAAGTTGATGAAGATATGAAAATAGTTATGAGTATAGTTAATACAATTGATTACAAAAGCGAAGATAATATTGAAACTACAATATATGAATCAACTGGTCAAAGTATCGAAGAAGCCTTTAATAATTTTTATTTAGAAATTAATAAAACTATTTATTTAGATAGTTTGAATAATTTATTAATAAGCGACACTTTGAACAATGAAGATATTAGTAATATAGTCAATTTTTTTATAAAAAATAAAGAAAGTAGAAATACTTTTAATATATTGTATGTAAAAGAATCAAGTATTAAAGATATCTTAAATAGTAACTTAAATTTAAAAAGTATGCTTATGACAAATAATAAAGAATTTGGTAATACATGTCTTTATTCTTTAGAAGAATTTTTTAGTGATAATTATAATTATAGTTTTGTACCTACCCTATATTTTAAAGATAAAGTAATTATTGATAATTATAGTGTCTTTCATAAATATAAATATATAGGCGCTTTAAATAAAGATGAAAGTATAGTTTATAATATAATTAATAATAAAATAGATAAATTAAATTTAAATATAGAAGATAAATATTTTAAAATATTAAATATTAAAACCACTAGAAATAATAAAAAGGAAATTAATATATCTTCTTCTATAGATAAAAAAGAAAGTAAAATATACAACACCTATCTAAGAAAAAACATAAATAAACTTTTAAAAAAATATAAAATTTATGATAACTATAATATTAAAATAAATACTAAATATATAAAGGAATGATTTTATGAAAATAACTAAATTACAGTTAGGCTTAATGATATATTTTATTATTAGAGCCATATATTTTTTTATTTATAAAGATTTTTCAATAAGTATTACAAGTATGTTTTTAGGAACAATTATTGGTCTTATTATAATTAATATGTTTTATTTATTTACTAAGAATATTAAACTTAATAATAAAAATATATTTAAAATAATATTATTACCTTTATTAATATATTTGTTTATAATTATTTTTAAAGCATTAACTATATTTATAAATTATAATTATTTAGTAGATTATCCTTTATTTATTATAGGTATTTCTATTTTAATAATAGTAATATTTTTAATCAAAAGTAATATTCATGTTTTATATAAAAGTGTTGAAATATTTGGTTTTGTATCTTTCTTTTTATTTATTACATCTCTTATAAGTTTGGTAAATACTACTGAAGTAAATAATATATTAGTGAATATAAAAATAAATCAAAATACATTAGTTAACAGTTTTAATTATGCTTTTTATACACTTTTACCTTTAATTATTATTACTAATATTGATAATAGATTAAGTACTAAAGATATATTTAAAACTACTATAATAAGTTATAGTATTACTAATATTTTAATTATAGTTAAATTTTCTTTAATAATTGGTATTTTATCACCAGAATTGATTAATATATATAAATATCCATTTATGAATATATTAAAAAGTATATCTTTTTATGACTTTATTGATCACATGGAATTACTTTTTGGGTTTGAATATTTAATAGATAGTTTTATTTTACTATTTAGTTTAAGTTTTTATATAAAAGATATTTTATTTGCTATAAAAAAAATAATTACTAAGTAATTATTCGGTTGTATTGCATATATAATTATAATCTCCATCTTCATAAATAGATTTTTGTTCTGAGATGTCTTTAAAAAAGGCACTTAATCTAGTTTGATTATTAGAATTAGGTGTTATAGATATATAAATATTATTATTATTTTCTGTTACATCTACACCTGATAAATTATAAAAGTTTTTTTCTTCTATAATTGTATTTTCATTTACGTTATTATATCTAATTTCTACTTTTTGAACTTTTTTATTTTTATAGTGCGTATTAATTATCTTTTCTGTATTATCTATATTCGTTGTACAAGTTAATAATTCTAATTCTACAGTATTATTAAAATTATCACTATCTGGTAATAAAAATCTTAAAAGTGGTGGTAGAGTAATAATTACTACTAATAAAAAAATACCTATTATACATAATATATTAATTAAATTTTTCGTACTTTGTTTCATAAGCAACCCTTCTATTCTATTAATATATTAATATATTAACATAAATATAGATATTTTTAAAGTATTATTTATATTCTATCAAAAGTTACTAAACCCAATAAACCTTCTTTTAAATCCCTTATAATTATTTTGTATACTTTTTCATAGCCCACTTCTCCACCTTTTATTAAAGCACCTCTTTTTTTAGCAATTAAATCCAAAATATCAATCAAATTATCATCAGTAATATTGTCTATATCATAACGCATTTTCAAATTTTGTGGATATAATAACGACATTTTCTTTAAGATGAATATAGCAAGAGCTTCTTCATCTATAATTTCTTCTTTAATAGAAGAAAGTGCCGCAAGTGTTAAAGCAGCTTCTTCACTTTCCATTTTAGGCCATAAAATTCCAGGAGTATCCATAAGTTCTAAATCTTTATTAATTCTAATCCAGCTTATATTTTTAGTTACACCAGGACGATTACCAACGTTTACACTTTTCTTACCTACTAAGCGATTTATTAATGTTGATTTACCAACATTAGGAACACCTATTATAAGAGCTCGTATATTTCTTGCTTTAAGTCCTTTTTTCTTTCTAACTTCATTAAGAGGAATCATCAATTCCTTACTTATCTCAATTATTTTAGAAACATTAATATTATTTAATAAATCTACCGGAATAACTTTATATCCTTTTTGTTTATAATATTCTATAAATTTATTAGTTTCTTCTTTATCACATAAATCATATTTTGTCATAATTAAGATCTTAGGTTTATTAATTATAATATCATCTATATCTTTCATTTTAGAACTAGCAGGCATTCTACTATCTATGACTTCATAAATAATATCTATTAAATTTATTTTTTCTTTTATTTCCCTTTTAGTTTTTGCCATATGACCTGGATACCAGTTGATACTAGTTTTTGGGAACGAATTTTCTACATTTTCCATAAATTTCACTTCCTTTTTAAAGTCTCGAACACATATAATTATAACATAAAAATATAATTTCCTTTAGTATAAAAAAGAACATTTTTTTCAAATTTAACATCTTAGTAAATATCATCTAAAAAATCATCAATTTCAACTGGAGTAACAACATTTGATAGTGATGAAATAATAGAATTATCAATAATCATATTTTCATCAATTGAATATTTGCTCCAACTACAATCCCAAATATTATTTGATTTATAAACTTTTTTACATAATGATGAAAGGTACTCCTTACTAAGATTATCCGTAATTGTTAATCTCTGTAACCAAATATCCAAATATTCAGTAGTTGTTTCATTTCTTAATTTCCTACTTATACTATCAATAATCAAATTTCTTTCCTTAATATCTAAAAATGAAAGTAATTTACTTAAAATAGAAATACATTCCGCATAAACGCGATTATTATTTTCCATTATATCTACAATTATACTAATTATTTGTTCAAAATATTCTGGTTTCTTTGATAATGTATATATATCATTCTTATAATAAGAGAGAACTAATTTTAACAACAATCCACTATTTGGATAAAGACGGCCACATTCTCTTATAGCAAATAGTTTTTTCTGTAAATTTAAAGTTTCATTAATAGGATTCATAATCCCATAAATTTTATCACTCTTTATAGAATTTGAAACAATATCATTTGTGCAAATTGTTTTAGAATCATTTATTTGTAAATTTAAATGATTTAGTATTTTTGTTAACTCTTTAAATATTTTTTCCAAATCATTCTTGCTATTAGAAAAAATTCTATAATCATCTCTGAATCTAATTATCTTGTAATCTACTATTCCCTCTTCTTCTAGTTTTTTTCCTAAAAGCATATCAGCATAACCCAAAACCATCTCTGCAACAAAGTCAAATAATTTACTACCTTGTGGTATTCCATTTGTTTGAGCATATGAAATTTTTTGAATTGATGCATCTAGTATATCACCATACAGTTTCGATTTTTTAGTCAAAAAATTAGTTTTAGCAACTTGTTCATCATGCAACGCCCATGAAATTGTGTGAGTATAAATTGAGGGATAACAATTTGATATATCACTTATAATCATATAATTATAATTAATATATTCTTTAATAGTAATTTGTTCAAAACTATTCCACCAATCTAATATTTGTTCCTTTTTATCAGTTGACAGTACTTGTGATTCAATCGGTATACTACAACAAACTATTTTATTATTTGCTTGAAATTCTTTAAAACGATTCACTATCAAATTCCAATTTTCTTTAGTACACATTTCTTGAACCATTCCTACATATGCTATTGGATTTATTAGCATCAACCTTCTCCAAGACATTTTGCCTTTTTTATTTATTAAAATATCATAATTAATATTTTGAATTTGCTTTGGATTAAATTTACAATAGCCATCAAATGTTTTTTTATTGCTATTATCCGTATATATTTTTTTTAACAGTTTTTCAAAATTATAATAGGAAGGTAATTTTAATGTAAAATAACTTTCATTTTTTAAAAAGAACCTTCTTGCTTCCCTATTATCCATATCTAACAATTTTTTGTTCATAAAACTACCTCCATGATTTAAAATTTATAATCTATCTCCACTTTACAATTTTCATATACATATATCTGATTAATGTTTTGTTCAACTAAATCTTTAGTTAAT
>JBJEXX010000109.1:0-1879 GCA_051886215.1 Bacilli bacterium
TATAAATGTTCTTCAACTATATGAATAATTTTATAATTATACATATACACCTCCAGCTATTTGTTTTCAAATATGTCATTTAATATTTCTTCATAATCCTCACTTTTCTCAATTTCTTCATCTAACATTTCTTCTGTTATACTTAACATTTCTTTCGTATGTATTAGTTCTTGTGCTAATTCTTCTACATTATTAAATTTTTGAAATCCCTGTTTATTGTATCCCTCAAAAATTATAATTATTTCATCTTCGGTTACTATTAGATAACCTTTTATAGTTTCTTCTAATTCAATATCAATAAAATCTATTTTTTTACAAATCATAAAATTACCTCCTAAAAAATCCCCTTACTGTTCATTATGTAGTAAGAGGTTAATTATTTATCATTCTAGCAACTTGCAATGTAGTATCAATATTCATTGTATTGACGGCATTGTATAAAGTTGTTAGTATATATGATTTTATACTTTTTACATCTTTTGTGTTTTGCTTTAAGCAATTTATAACATATTGAATATGCATAGGATTCAATTTCAATAATTGACTTCGGACTATATTTGTTGGCTTGGGCTCACTATTTATATAAATCTCTTTTTTAGTCGTATTCAATGTTTCAACTACTATATCCGTTATATTTTGTAATAAATCGTTTGTTTTATTATCTTGTATTAAAACATCATATTCAATATTTCTTTTAAATATCTGCTCATAGTTAATCTGTTCTATCTCATCACTTGTTGTTCTGATAAGATTAGATAAGATATTATTATTGTTTTTATTATTATTCTTATTATTATTTATCTCAAAATTTTTAACCTCTTGATGTTCAATTTCTTCATCACTTGTCGTTAAATTTTTTAATGTCTTGTCATCAAATTTTTTAACATCTGGAAAATCTAAATCTGTTTCTAGTAAAAACTGATATACTTTTTTTTCATCTACTCTATAATATGTTTTTTTAGGCATATCCTTTTCCACAATTTCCACAAGTCCTTTGTTTACAAGTGTTTTAATAGCTTGTCTTTGTTGATGAGGAGATAGTGTTGTTTCTTTTTCTATATTTTCTCTTGTAGAGTAGAAGAAACCATCTTGCAATTTATTTTCCTTATGCCAATATATAAATTCACTGCATAATTCGCCTAACAATATTGCCTCGTGCAATCCTAATGCCTTCATAACATATTTATTCAAAATTATATAACCATCACTTGATAGTATGCTCATCAAAATACTCACGGCTATCTGCCTCCTTTCCAACTATTACTAAACAATGTAAGAATATAGCAAGTGTTCCTCCTATCATTCCTCCAATTAACATTCCTAACCAAAACATATTACATTCCTCCTATTCCTGCTTTTTTAAATTGCTTATAAAAAAAAGACACTACTGTATTCGTAATGTCTTTTTGTTGTTTATCATTGTAACCAAGCACTCTTTTTATTTCTATTGGACTAGCTTTATCAAAATATTTCATTTTTATAAATTCGTATCTTTTTGAATTTCTTTGTTTAAACACTTTTAAGTAATGTTCTATTATTAATTTTGCTTTTTTTAAAGAATATATTTTTCTATTATCTGCAAGTTTTATAGCTTGTTCTTCTAATGTATTCTTTCCACTTAGATGAGCATAACTACTTATATTTACTGCATCAATAATATTTTCTCTAATCTCATCTATTCTTTTATCTATATCTTTATAATTATATAAATAATATTCTGTTTTTTTAAATATATTTTCTTTCAAATTATCACTCCCTTTTTTGCTAAAAAAAAGAGAACTTTTACAAGTTCTCTTAATTTGTAGTATATGTACTTTTATTGATATTCTAGGCTTTTCAGCTATTCTTTGTTTTGTGGTGGTTATTTAGCTATGGCACC
>JBJEXX010000110.1:0-1871 GCA_051886215.1 Bacilli bacterium
TTGTGATTTTTAAATGAAAATGTCGCTATCCATTAAAACTAATTTTAAGTGAAAATGTCGCTTATAGGAATGGCAAAAACTGCTGTTTCTTTTTTCTTCAATTTTAAGTGAAAATGTCTACTTTTTTTGTTATAATCACTAAATATATCTTTTGATATAGATTTGGAGGTGAATTTGATGCTTAATGAAATTGAAGAAAAAAAGTATAATATTATCAAAAAAGTAGAAAACAAAAAAATGTCTAGGAAAGAAGCTAGATATGAATTAGGTTTGTCATTTAAACAAATTGATAGATTAAGAATTATTTATCAAACCGAAGGTATGAAAGGTTTTATTCATAAAAATCGTGGTAAAGCATCTGAAAAGAAAATAGATAAAAAAATAATTGAAGAATTAGAACAATTATATCTTGATGATTATTATGATTATAATTTTGTTGCATTTTTTGATGAACTAAATGAAAAAGAAAAATACAAAGGTAAATATGATATTTCATATTCATCTTTGTACAATGCTTTCCTTAATGATGACATAATTTCTCCAATTGCTCATAAAGGAACAGTTAAATTATATAACGAAAAAATGAATAATGCAATTAATCAGAAAGAAATTATCCAAGAAGAAAAATTAGATTTGTTTAAATCAAGACAAATAACTTTTGAAAAATCACACATCAGAAGATCTAATAATATGTTTGCTTTTGGACAAGAAGTACAAATGGACGCTTGTGAAAAAATGTGGTTTGGTGGAATCGTATCATATTTACACTTAGCAGTTGATAAAGGAACCAAAAAAGTTTTATTTGGCTGGTTCGAATATGAAGAACTAACAAGAGCTTATTTTATATTATTATATAATTTGATTATTAATTATGGTATACCATTAAGAATAAAAACAGATAACAGAAATTCTTTTTCTAATGGCAAAAATAAAGTTGATACAACGCAATTTGGTGTAATTTGCGAAGCATTAAATATTGAATTGGTAACAACAAGTGTTTCTACTGCAAAGGCAAATGTTGAAAGAGAAAATGGTACTTTTAGGAATAGATTAATTGCTGAATTTAGACATGAGAATATAACAGATATAGATGCTGCTAATAATTATTTAAACAATGTTTTTATACCTAAAATGAATAAGAAATTTTCATATGAAATTGATTCTAAAACTTCTAAAATGAGAACTAACAATTATACAGAAGAAGAACTTAATTTAATAATATCTGAAAAATTTACTAGAATAATAGATAATGCTTCTTCCATTAAATACAATAATAAATACTATGTTCCAGTCAATCCAAATACTGGTGAAATTACTTGTTTTATGAAGAAAACAGAATGTACTTTGATAATAACCTATAATGCAGAATATTGGTGTAAGATAGAAGATAATTATTATATATTGTTAGAACTTGAAAATAGAGATTCTACTATGAAAAAAGAAATTAATAATGATAAACCAATAGAAAAGAAAAAATATATTCCTCCGGCAAATCATCCTTGGAGAAAAAATATGATGTTAAGAAGCAACTAGTATTTTATGGGGCTTTGCCCCAAACCCCAAGGTTTAACGCATTAAGATTACCAAAAAAGAAAGTTAAAAATAAAAAGAAGTTTTTCATACTTGATGAAATATAACTTCCTTTTTTGTTTAACCATTACTTAGTGCTCTGGTCACTCCTCAGTGTTGCCATATCCCCATAAGTAACAAAAATTATTATATATAATATTAAAATGAATACAAGATATAAAATAGCGACATTTTTATTTAAAATTGACTAACATAGAAACAATTATTATTTTTTCAGATTGTGGACATTTTCACTTAAAATTGACTATTCAAAACAGCGACATTTTCACTTATAATTCACA
>JBJEXX010000111.1:0-78428 GCA_051886215.1 Bacilli bacterium
TGTAAGAAAAAATTATACAATTTATCTCTTACAAAAACTATTATACGAGGAGATGATAATATGGATTGTTTATTTTGTAAAATTATAAAAGGAGAAATACCTTCTCTTACCATTTATGAAGATGAGATAGTAAAAGTATTTTTGGATATAAATCCAACAACTAATGGTCATTCATTAATTGTACCTAAAAAGCACTATGAAAATATGCAAGATATAGATGATGAAACATATATGCATATTCATAACACTGCTAAAGAATTAGAAAAAATATACAAAGAAAAACTTTCTTGTGATGGATTAACATTAATGCAAAATAATGGTTTAGGCCAAGATGTTAAACATTATCATTTACATTTAATACCAAGATATAAAAATGATAATATGATGCATGAATTTAATAAAGAAATATTAATTGATACAAAAAAGATATATGAACAAATAAAAAAATAAAGATTAAGTTTGATCTTTATTTTTCTTTTATAACAATTTACTTTAACAAGAAGTTAAGCAAGAACCTAAGATAATAGCTAGTAAAATATAAAGTACAATTATGCATACATAGCCATTACCACATCTTCTTGGTTCACAAGCTTCATTACCGCAAGCCATCATTTCACCTCCCTTAGATACAAGCACCTAATATAATTACTAATAAAATAAATAAAACTAAAATAATAGCTGCGTTTGATGAATAAGTACCCATAATTAATTCCTCCTTTTTTTTACTATTCACCTTATTCTATGGTAAATACTAAAAAAGTGTGAGTGCAAAAAGGAAATTTAGTGAAATTATTGTTTTTTATTTTTGTTTTTGTTATGATATATATACGTGTTAAGAAATAGGAGGATTTTATGAAAAAACAATTATTAATAGGTGCAGTTATAGTAGCGACTTTATGTACAACTGCTTGTGGAAAAATACCAGAATTAAAAAATAAAGAACAAGCTGTAGTAAGTTTTACTGATAAAAATAATTCAATTTCAGTTGATTCTTTGTATCAAGAACTAAAAGAAAAATACGCAATTAATATTTTAATTGATATGATGGATAAAGAATTATTAAATAAAGAATATCCAACAGATGAAGAAGAAACAAGTTCTGTTGAAAGTAATTTAAATCAAATTAAATCATATTATGAAAGTTATTATAAATCTTATTATAGTTCTTTTGAACAATTCTTATCTTCAGCTTATGGAGTTAGTGATGAAGCTGGTTTAAAAGAATATCTTTCTCTTGATTATAAAAGAAATAAACTTACTGATGACTATGCTAAAAAGCAAGTAAAAGATAGTGAAATTGAGAAATATTATAAAGATAAAACAATTGGAGATATGAAGGCAAGTCATATATTGATCAAAGCTGATACCAATGATGATATGTCTGATAAAGAAGTACAAGAAGCTGAAGCTGAAGCTAAAAAAACTGCAGAAGAAATAATTTCTAAATTAAATAATGGTGAAAAGTTTGAAACACTTGCTAAAAAATATTCTGATGATGAATCTGTTGATTTAGGATGGTTCAATCGTGGAGATATGGTTAGTGCATTTGAAGAAGCATGTATTAAATTAAATAAAAATGAATATACTAAAACCCCAATCAAAACTGAATATGGTTATCATATAATTTTAAAAACTGATCAAAAAGATAAACCTAAATTAGAAGATGTTAAAGATGAAATAATAGAAACTTTAAAAGAAGAAAAGAAAAATGATGATGCTGCAATACAATATGAAGCTTTAATGGCTTTTAGAGAAGAAAAGGGCATGAAAATTGAAGATAAAGATTTAAATAGACAATATAAAACTTATATGGATAATTTAATTACTCAAGCTAGAAAACAAGCTAGTGAATCAAGCGAAAATTAAAATGCAAGAAATCTTGCATTTTTTTTATAACCCTTTTCTATATAAAGCTTGTTTTATTTTATACTCAAGTTCATTACCAGAATACTTTTTACTAAATTTAGAATACAACTTATCATACTCTTTTTGCCTTATATTTGAATCATCCATATCATCTATAAGATAAAGATTATTTAATATAATATCTTTATGATATCCTAAATTATTTAAATCATTTAATACTTTTTGTTTTAAATAACTTTTACCTTTTGTATGATTTGTTTTAACAGCCTTATTTATTAATTTAATAATACGTTCTTCTTCAATATCTTTAGTAAAAACATTTAAAGCTTTTTCAATATATTCTTCTTTAATAAACTCACTGCTTAATTCTTTCTTTATTTTTTTGGGTCCTTCATTAGACAACGCAATTTTATCGTGAACATAGGCAACCGCATAATCAGAATCATTTAAATAACCTTGCTGTTCTAATAATTTAATTGCGCTTTTTATAATATCTTCAGTATATTCTTTTTTCTTTAAGTATTTTTCGATTTCATATTTACTTCTCATTTTACGAGATAAATATTTTAATGCTTCATCATATACTAAATACTTTTTATTTTCTTCATACAAAATATTTTTTAAATCATCTGTTATTTCTTTCTTAATAAGTAATTCATATTTTAATATTAATTCTTCATGTACCAATATATATGAATCATCTTCTAATCTTATTTTATATTGACTATTTTTTTGTTTTGTATAATTTTTTATTTTCATAATAACACCTATAAATAATATAGCTATTAGATAATTTAAATCCAAAAAAAAGGATTATTTCTTACCCTTTCCATCTTTTAATATTATTTTATTTTCCGCTAATTCTTCTAAAGCTCTACCTATACTTTTTTTTGATACATAATCTTTTTCAGGAAGTTGTAAATGTCCTGTTTGTTGTATTTCTTTACTTCTTTTCGCAGCAATATGTACTAATCGATATTTAGAATCAACAATATTTAATAATTTATCAATTGATGGATATATCATAATTACCCCTCCTCTATTTTAAGAATATATGCTTTTAACTTAATAATCAATACTTTACTAAAAATTAGACAATAATTTACATTAATATTTACACAAAATAAAAAGGCCCAAATAAGGCCTAATCTTATCTAAATTGATTACATGATCCACATTGAATATTACTTACTACATTTTCTTCACAACATGAATATTCTGGTCTATAAGTATGTCTATATATATGATGATTTATAATTCTAGTTCTGATTGGACAAACATGTCCTTGTCCTTTTTTGATATACCTAATTCTTTAATATCTCCATATCTGCATCGCTGAGTTTTCCAGTTAAATCCTCTTTTTTTAATCCTAATTCAATGTATTCTCTAAAATCAGAATTTAAAACATTTTTATCAAAAACCAAAAAGATCATTTTAAAACTAATCTACAATATTTATATTATTCTAACAATATTTCAAAAGTCTATTTTTTCTTAACAACCAAAATATTTGAATACTTTAGTTTAATTAACCAATCATCCGCTTTTCAGGTCCTAATGATAAACCATCAAAAGTAATTTTCTTCATATCAAACTTCTTTATTCTCTATTACCAAATTATCTTCTACATATTCATATGATAGTGCATTGTCTTTACTTATAACAGACGCACCTAAGTTCTTTTCAATATCTTCTCTAGCCACTTTAGAAACATGACCTCCAATTTTAGCTATTTCTTTATTAGCCTTTAATCCAAATGGTTTATGTTTCTTAACTAATTCTCTAGTAGCAATTTCACTTAAATCAGTTAATGCAACTTCAATATCAGTCATGTTATCTCTCAAATTTTCTTTTCTAATATTTTTATAAAACTTATATTGTTGAGCTGTCATACCCGACCACTCTTTATATATTTCATTAGTAAGTATCGCATAATCAACATTTTGTGTTATGCCATTCTCTTTCCAAGCGTTAGTCAATTTCTTTCTATCAAGAATTGCTTTTATTCTTATCTCAATCCACTCTAAGGTATAACCTTTAGTTAGATAATAATCTATCATTTTATCTATTCCCTTTGATGGATCAAAAACATTATCTATTTCTTCTCTACCCAGTTTTGCTAGCCATAGCTTAAATGGTTCTGCTTTAGGACTAGGTATGGACTCAATAAGTCTGAATACTCCTTCAGTATTCAATGTATCTGTCATATATTTCTTACCATCTTTTTGAGACTTTAATTTCAGTTGCACGATTTTTTCGTGCAACTCACTTCCCTCATCAATTAATCTTCTTTTTAAGTCGCTCCAATAATTTCTAGGTATCTTATTTTTTACTAATGCTGAAATTATATCGACCACACTAAAATAGTAATCTTCTTCATCATTATTCCAAACACTTCTAATTTCGTTTCCTTCAAATAATTTTGTAATTGTGTCAACTTTGTTTTGTTCCATATTCAACCCTCCCTTATTTAGCATTTTGTCAAAAACATTATATCAAACATTTGTTTTTATATCAATATAAAAAAGTAACTTTTATATTGATTTTTTTATTTGCAAATATTTCTATTTTATCAATTAAATTAATTATTAATTCCCTACTTGGTTCCTTCATAGATAAAAATTTATTAATATATTCATTAATTATTTTATTTTTAGTTTCTTCATTAATATTATCATTTATACTATTATCTAATTCATTATATCTTTTTTGTTTTATATTTAGTTCCCGCTCTAATTTTTCTTTTACTCTTTCAAATTGTTCTTCAGTTATCATTTTATTTAACTTATCAATATAAATAATATCTAAATTATCATTTATTTGTTTAATATCACTGGTAAGTATTTCTAATTCTTTTTTATTAGTAGTTTTATTTTTTTTAATTAAATTGTTTAATACAGTATTTTTGATTTTATCCTTATCGATACAATTAAAACACATATCAGTCAAAATTTTAAGAATTACTTTTTCTAGCTTCTCATAATTATTTGAGTGAGTTGTACATAACTTTTGTTTCATATAAGTTCTATAATAATTACAAATAGTATAACATCTATTATCTTTTTTTCTTCTAGAAGTTATAGATATTCTATGACCACAATCACCACAATATAAAAGACCATCTAATAAATGTATTTCTTTCTTTTCGTTCCTTCCTACATTTTTAGGTATTCTTTTTTGAACTTCATAAAAAATATCTTTATCTATAATTGCCTCATGAGTATTTTTTACAATTATATAATCACTTTGATTATTATTTATTACTTTTTTTACTTTATAATTAACTTTACTTCTTTTATTTTGTACCATATCTCCTATATATATTCTATTAATTAAAATATCTCTTATAGTTTTTGGATGCCACTGTCCATAATTTAATTTATAATTTTTTTTCCATTCAAAGTTATAGTAACTTGCAGGAGTTTTAATTTTTTCCTCAGTTAATCTTTTAGCAATATTAAAAAAAGATAATCCTTCTAAAGACATATTAAATATTCTTTTTACTATAATTGCTTGTTCACTATTTATTACTAAATGATTTTTGTTTTTACTATCTTTTTTATAACCAAATGGCGCTCTAGAACCTACCCACTTTCCTTCTTTTTGTTTTGCCCTTAAACTAGATTTAATTTTTTTAGAAATATCTTTGGCGTACATATCATTCATAATAGCTTTAAAAGGCGCAATATCATTATTAGAACTATCTAAGAATGTATCAATATTATCAGTAACCGCAATATATCTAACATTATGTTCTGGAAAATATTTTTCTATTAAATTTCCAGTACCAATATAGTCTCTTCCAAGTCTTGACATATCTTTTGTAATAACCATATTTATTTTTTTTGATTCTATATCATTTAAAAGTCTCTTAAACTCAGGTCTTTCAAAATTAGTACCTGAATAACCATCATCAATATAAATATCATAAACTTTTAAATTATTTTCTTTTACATATTGTAATAATAGACTTTTTTGATTTTTAATACTTTCACTTTCAATTTTTTTATCATCATCTTCTCTTGATAATCTTATATAGATACCTACATTATAAATATCATGAATATCTAGCACTATTTCTTATTATCCTTACATTTATTTGTTTTAATATGTGAAGATGATATTTCCTTTTTACTAATACTTTTTAGATAATTATTAACTTCTTTATTTAATACTTTAATAAAAATATCGTTTATATTCATATTGCCATATTCTATATTAATTTTATACATAAGTTATAAGCTCCTCACTTAAACTTATTAAATAAATTTATTTTTATTATTAAAAAAAATATATAAAGAAGAATATCTTCAATATATATTTGTTATATTATTTTTTTCTAATAGGAAATTGTATTTCAGTTAAATAATCATTTTCACTATCTTTATTCCAACAACCATCTATATAACATTCTCTAGCATTATCAATTATTTCATAATTATTTTCTTCAATATATTTTAAAATAATATTATAAGAATCTCTTAAATTTTCATAAGGTCCTTTATGATAAATACATACCGCGGTAATAGGATCAGAATACATAAATTTTACTCTTTCTGTTTCTTTACCAACTTTTTCTACTGCTTGTGCATATCTAATCTTTATATCACTTTCTTTATATTCGCCATCCAAATAACTAATGTAACAATAATCTGGAACTACACATTTTAAATTTGGATTAGCTTTTGCACATTCTGTTCCTGCATTAAAAGCAAATTCTGATACTTTACCAAAATCTTCAATTATACCATCACAATAATAGATTATATAGCTTGGTATTTCTTTAATAAATATCTCATTTTTCATATTATCTCCCTCCAATAAATAATTAATTTTGGAAAGCTGTGTATTAAATAAAGCAATATTTTCTTCTATTTCTTTTTTTCTATTATTAAGTATTATTTCTACATTTTCACCATCTAAAACTTTTTTTATGTCCTTTATAGATAGTCCCATCTGTTTAAAATGAATTATCTTAGATATTTCTATTAATTGACTAGTCTCATAATATCTATAACCGGTATTTAAATCTACATAGACAGGTTTTAATAAACCTTCTTTTTCATAATATCTAAGTGTCTTTATTGTTGTTTTAGACATACTAGAAAAATCACCTATTTTATACATATTGCGCCTCCTAAATTATTTATACAACCTACTCTAAGGGGAGAGTCAATAATTTTTTTATAATTAAACTAATTCTTTTTTATTGTAACGTATTACAGTTAATACCAAAAATATAATAGATATAAAAATACTAATAAAAATAATTAATGGATTAATCGCTACTTTTTCTATAACATTTCTAATGTCCGCAAGTGTAAAAATAGAAAAATATTTTAAAAATTCAACATTTTTAGAAAGTGTAGATAAAGTTTGTAAAACATAACTAATTAAAACTAATCCTAAACTAATTCCAAAGACTTTTTTTGTTTTATGAGTAAATGTTGATAAAAACATACAAACAAAATACATTACAACAGAAGAAAATATAGGAGTAATACTTAACAAGATGTATTGTTTTTTATAAAAATCTCCACTCAAGGATAATCCTATAAAATTAAATATACCAAGTAATAATACTAATAATAATATATATATTAATCCTACTACTACTTTATTAAAAATAATATTATTTCTACTGACTGGTAAACTATTTAAGTATTCAATGGTTTTATCACTTTCTTCTTTTAATAAAATTCTAGATCCTAATATTCCTGAATAACATCCTGTAATTAATAAAACAAATACAAAACCTTCAGTTTTTAACCATCCAAAAGCAGTATCTATTGATGAAATATCCATATTAAAAGCTTTTAACATATCTTCAGGAAATATTTTCATCATTTCATTCATCATTTCTATATTTTCACTATTACTTATGGAAGGATATATAAGAAAAACTACTAAAAATAATCCTAATAATATTGTCAACCAAATCATAAAATTTTTAAAATTAACTTTAAGTTCTCTTTTAAACATATTATCACCTCCTACTCATAATAATGTAAAAATATATCTTCCAAAGTCGCTTCTTCAATTAATATCTTATCTATATTATACTTTGAAAGCTTTTTTATTAATTTATCTGGTAATAGTTCATTTTGAAAACGTATAGTGTCATTTTCTTGAGTAATAACACTTATTTTTAAATCTTTAATTATTTTATTTATTTCAGAAGAAGAAATAGTTACAAAAGTTAAATTTTTTTTATGCATTTCTTCAATCGTTTCAACTTTTAATAATTTGCCATCTTTAATAATACCAACACGATCACATATTTTAGATACTTCATTTAAAATATGCGTAGAATAAAATATGGTTGTTCCTTTTTTCTTTTCTTCTTGCAATAATTCATAAAAAACTTTCTGCATAATAGGATCTAACCCGCTTGTTGGTTCATCTAATATTAACAGCTTAGGTTTATGCATAAAAGCAAGTACTATACCCAATTTTTTAGAATTTCCTAAAGATAAGTCTTCTATCTTTTTTGTTTCATCTAATTTAAATTTATTAACTAATTCACATCTTCTTTTATGAATATTTTTTTTATAAAAAGATTCATGATAATCTAACATTTCTTTAACAGTTAAATCATCATATAAATGAATTTCACTAGGTAAATAACCAATAATTTCTTTTAAACAAATATTGTTTTTATTAAAAACTTGACCATTTATTAAAACTTCTCCTTCAGTTTTATTAATTAAATTCATAATTGAACGTATAGTTGTAGATTTACCCGCTCCATTTGGACCAATAAATCCAAATACTTCTCCTTCTACTAAAGATAAAGTTAAGTTTTCTACTCCTAATATCTTACCATAATATTTAGTTAAGTTTTTTATTTCTAACATATCTAACTCCTCACTATTTTTATATACAAACTATATATAAATTTATTATACTATATAAATATTTTTTTGAATAAAAAAAATTTTTACCACTTATTAACTTATTTAAAAATAAACAAATTAAAATATTTTTCAACGAATTTATTCGCTACAAATATTTTAGAGTGTATAAAAACATCCTATGTTAATAAATTATTTTTATAGGATGTTTAATCTTTTTATCAGTTTTCCTCTATTTCAAAATCTAATAACTCTTCACAAGTTTTTTCATATAAATCCTGTTCATGTTTAATAGTATCAATTAAGAACATTTTATCATTTTCATATTCTTTTAATCCTCTCATATAATAAGGTTTATCATCATCTAATACAATAAAGGGCATAATGTTATTTCTTAAACATTCTTTAAACATTATAATTCTACCAACACGACCATTTCCATCTCCAAATGGATGTATTCTTTCAAATCTAAAATGAAAATCAACTATATCTTCTAAAGTAATATTAGTTTTAGAATTATATTCATTTAATAATTCTTCTATTTCTTGTTCTACATTTTCTGGTGCAGTAGTATTAATAACATTAACTACACCTATAATATTAGGAACAACTTTAAATCCACCAACATTATATCTAGGATTTTCTTCATCACTAGTATTTCTTTTTAAAATCTTATTCATTTCAATTATCATATCTTTAGTTAAAGGTTCATCAACATTATCTAATATATAATCAAACAATTTAAAATGATTTTTAGATTCAGTTAAATCATCTAATTTAATTAAATCATCACTTTTAGGAATAAATGAAGATGTATCAAATATTGCTTCAGTTTGTTCACTAGTTAATCTACTACCTTCAATTTTATTTGAATTATAAGCAAAATTAACTTGTGAATAATGATATATATTCCCTTTAAATTTAGATTCTTTTTGTTTAATTAATTCATTTTTAATTTTATTTATATTCATAAAATCATCTACCTTTCAAATTATAATTTATCTATTATTTCTAGTACATAGTTGATTTAACGGACATTCTTCACAATTCTTCTTGTTACAAAATGAATTTCCTAACTCCCATAAATATTTATCTATATCACTTGGATTGATATTTAATTCTTTACCTACATTAATATAAGAATCAGATAATTTTGAAATTTCACTATTTGAAAGACTGTTTACATTAATTATATTGGTTAAATAACTAATTTCAATATCATGTCTATCTATTGGAATAGAATTTACCTTTTCTTTGAAATTGCATATATTAGAATCACTTATTATTCGTATTAGTAACCCCCCTGTTTTTTGCCCATAACCTTTAATACTTCGTATAAATTGGCTTAATCCATCAATGTTTTTAATAGTTTTTAAGTAATTTAAAATATTATCATATTTAAGTAATTCATTAGATAAATTAATCCATTTTTTAGTTGCCAAATTAGGATATCTTGGATGAATATTATTTACAATAATATCATTCAATTCGTTTTCTTTCATTTGACTAACATATTTAGGACAAAATATACTAGGATATTTTTCATAAGTATTAATCAAGTTTTTATGATATATTTTAGAGCGCACACCATAATCTAATAAACAAGAATAAAACATATATATAAAATATTCATTTGTACCATAATTTATATTTTTTGGAAATTCTACATTTGCTAGTCTTTCTTTGTCCGCAAAATAATTATTAAGTTTTTCTATAATTTCTTTACATCTATTATAATCAATATTCAAAATTATCACCACATTTTCAAATTAATAATTATTAATTTAATCTATACCAATTATACCATACAAAAAGACTTTTATTATCAAAATGCATTTAAATTTGTACTTATTTTCTCTTAATTATTTTGTCTATCATAAATTATCACTCTTGTGGTACTTCATGATAAATATTTCTATGAACGCATCTTTCTTTCATTGGTTCAGCGATTGGTTGTACAGGACAACCTCCACCCATAGCAGGCATATCAGCTTGGGCCATAGAACCTTCATATTCTGTATTTACTGCCATATTCATTTCATTAGTTATTTGATTATTGTCACCAAAGAAATTAGCAGTCATGTCATTATCTCTATCATAACAACGATCTTGAAACATATTTATTTCCTCCTATCTAGTCTATCATATTCAAATATGGTATAAATGTTATATTTGAATAGCCTAAATAAAAGAAAAAATACCATTAAAATGGCATTTTCATATTTCCATTAGAAAATTGTTTCATCATTTTTTTCATTTGTTCAAATTGCGTCAATAACTTATTTACTTCTTGAACACTAGTTCCACTACCTTTAGCTATTCTAGTTTTTCTACTAGCCTTTATTATTTCAGGATTACGTCTTTCCTTAGGAGTCATAGATAAAATAATGGCCTCAATCCTATTTATCAATTTTGGATCAATATTAATATTATTAAGTCCTAATTTAGATGCTCCTGGAATTAACTTTAACAATTTATCAAGAGGTCCAAGTTTTTTAATTTGTTTCATTTGTGATAAAAAGTCCTCTAAATCAAACTTACCACTTTTCATTTTTTTTGCAGCATTCATTGCTTCTTTTTCATCTATAACTTCTTCAGCTTTTTCTACTAAAGAAATAATGTCTCCCATTCCAAGAATTCTACCAGACATTCTTTCGGGATCAAAGTATTCAATGCCATCTAGTTTTTCACTAACACCAATAAATTTAATTGGTACATTAGTCAAATGTCTAACAGATAAAGCGACTCCACCTCTAGTATCTCCATCTAATTTAGTTAAAATAACACCTGTAAGTGGTAATTTATTATTAAATCCAGTAATAACATTAATTGCATCTTGTCCCATCATAGCATCAATAACTAATAGAATTTCTTCAGGATTAACTGAATTTTTAATATTATCTAATTCATCCATTAAATTATCATCTATATGAAGTCTACCAGCTGTATCTATTAAAACATAATCATATCCATTGTCTTTTGCATATTTAATTGCATTCTTACTTATTTCAATAGGATTATTTTTTCCTTCATCATAAACTTCAATATTTAATTGTTTACCAATTTGCTTTAATTGATCAATCGCTGCAGGTCTATAAACATCACAAGCAACTAATAAAGGTTTTTTAGAATTTTTCTTTCTAATTAAATTAGCAAGTTTTCCTATAGTAGTTGTCTTACCACTACCTTGAAGTCCTACCAACATACATATTGCTGGATTTCCTTTCAAATTCAGTTCTTTACTTTCTCCTCCAAGAAGTTCTGTAAGTTCATCCTTTACAATTTTAACAAAAACTTCTCCAGGTTTTAAACTAGTAGCAACTTCTTTTCCTAATGCCTTTTCTTTAACTTTAGAAGTAAACTCTTTAACTACTTGATAATTAACATCAGCTTCTAATAAAGCTAATCTAATTTCACGCATCATTTCTGAAATATTTTCTTCTGTTATTTTTCCATAACCCTTAATCTTGTGTACTACATTTTGTAATCTATCAGATAATCCTTCAAACATTTTCATCACCTAATTAAAATATTAACACAAAACATATAAAAATAAAAAGTATTCTACAAAAATAGAATACTTATTTTTTTTAAACCTTATTTTGCTTCTTCTTGAGCTCTTACTTCACGTATAACAGTAACTTTAATAGTACCTGGATATTGCATTGTAGATTCAATTTTTTCTTTTACCTCTCTAGCAATTCTATGAGCAGATAAATCATCAACTTCTTCTGGTTTTACTACAACACGAAGTTCTCTACCAGCTTGAACGGCAAATGTTTTTTCAACACCTGATATATCATCCGCAACTGCTTCTAATTGTTCTAATCTTTTAATATAGTTTTCTAAAGAATCATTTCTAGCTCCTGGACGAGATGCAGATAAAGCATCCGCAATCGCTACTAAAACTGAAATAATACTAGTAGGCGCTGTATCACCATGATGTGATGCAATTGCATTAACAACTATTTCATGTTCATGATATTTTTTTGCTAAATCAACACCAATATCAACATGACTACCTTCAATCTCATGATCTATTGCTTTTCCAATATCGTGCAAAAGTCCAGCTCTTTTTGCTAATGTAACATTTTCACCTAACTCTTGAGCTAAAATGCCTGAAAGATTTGCAACTTCAATTGAATGTTGTAAAGCATTTTGTCCATAACTTGTTCTAAAATGTAATTTACCAATTATTTCTACTAAATCAGGATCTACTTTAGTTATTCCTAATTCAAATAAAGCATTATTACCATATTCAATAATTTTTTCTTTCATTTCTTTGGCTGTTTTATCATATAATTCTTCTATTCTAGTTGGATGAATTCTTCCATCCTTAATTAGAGTTTCAAGAGTTACTCTAGCAATCTCTCTTCTTAAAGGATCAAAACTAGATAAAACAACAGCTTCTGGTGTATCGTCTATTATTAAATCTACACCTGTTATAGCTTCAATAGTTCTAATATTTCTACCTTCTCTACCAATAATACGCCCTTTCATATCATCATTAGGAAGATTAACTACAGTGACAGTCTGCTCATTAGCAATGTCTGCAGCATATCTTTGCATACTAGTTACTAATAAATTTTTAGCTTTTTTATCTACTTCTAACTTGGCTTCATTTTCTCTTTCTTTAATATACATAGTTATTTCTTTATTCATAGATTCCTCTACTTTTTCCATAACCATTTTTTTAGCTTTTTCTTTTGTGAAGCCTGATATTTTTTCAAGTAATTCTAGTTGCTCTTTCTTTATTTCTTCCACTTTTACTTGTTCGTTTAGGAGTTCTTGTTGTTTTAAAGATAATTTCTCATCTCTTTCATCCAATAAGTTTTCACGTTTTTGATAAGTTTCATCACGTTTATCCATATTTTTTTCTCTTTGAATTAAACGTTGTTCAGCATCTTTTAATTCTGCTTTTTTTTCTTTAATTTCTTTATCAATTTCCATTTTTAGCTTATGAGCTTCCTCTTTAGCTTCAAATAAAAGTTCACGTTTAGCCTTTTCGCCATCTTTTTTAGCTTTTTCTAAAAAAGATCTCGCTCTATTAGCGGCATTTTTTTCTTTTACCTTAGATACAGCGAAACTTCCAGCTGCACCCGTTGTTAATCCTACTACGACTAGCAAAATGGAGATTCCTAATTCCATATTATACCTCCATTCATAATTTTATTTGTTTGAGTTGTTATTTTAACTACCCAATATTATTGTAAATTTTATAGAGTTAAAAGTCAATGACAACTTGAAACAAAAAAAGAAAAGAACCCGTAGGTTCTATTTTGCTATACCATAAAATTCTCGTATTTTTTGTTCTATTTCTTTACTTAAACTTTCGTTTTCTTTAAGTAATAATTTAACATTTTCTTTTCCTTGACCTAACTTTTCACCATTATAGCTAAACCAAGCTCCACTTTTTTCAATAATACCAGCTTCTACACCTAAATCCACTAATTCACCTTCATGTGAAACTCCTTCACCATACATTATATCAACACTAGCAACTTTAAATGGTGGCGCAACTTTATTCTTAACTACCTTGATATTAGTTCTATTACCTATAACAGAATCACTTACTTTTAAAGCTTCACCTCTTCTAACATCTAATCTTATAGTTGAATAAAATTTCAATGCTCTTCCTCCAGTTGTTGTTTCCGGATTTCCAAACATTACTCCAACTTTTTCTCTCAATTGATTAATAAAAATTGCAGTTGTTTTAGTCTTATTTATAGTTCCAGAAAGTTTTCTCAAAGCTTGAGACATAAGTCTTGCTTGAAGTCCTACATGAGAATCTCCCATTTCACCATCAATTTCTGCTTGTGGAACTAAAGCTGCGACAGAATCAATAACTATAATATTAACTGCTTCACTTCTAACTAAAGCTTCACATATTTCAAGAGCTTGCTCTCCAGTATCAGGTTGTGCCAATAATAACTCATTAATATCTACTCCTAAATTTTTGGCATAAACAGGATCTAAAGCATGCTCAGCATCAATGAAAGCAGCTCTACCACCACTTTTTTGAACTTCCGCAATTGCATGAAGAGCAAAAGTAGTTTTACCACTTGACTCTGGACCATATATTTCTATAATTCTTCCTTTAGGATATCCTCCTACACCTAACGCTATATCTAAAGAGATAGAACCACTGGAAGTTACATCTATTTCCATGTGTTTATTTTCTCCTAATTTCATTATTGAACCTTTACCAAATTGTTTTTCTATATCTGCTAAAACTTGATCTAGTTTACTATCAGAATTAGCAGTTTGTACTTTTTTTGCCATGTTATTTCCTCCTAAATTTTACTTACATATTAATTGTAACTTATGCAGTAATAAAAAGTCAATACTTTTTTACGAAAATTTGTTTGTAGTAAATTATTCTTGTTTTAAGAATGAAAAAAAAGAATTCTCTTAAGGAATTCTATAAATTCAAACAAAATATTAACTCAATTTAATTTTTTGTTCCTATAATTTTTTTAGTCATATTCATATATTCTATCATAGAAACTATTGCCATAACACATGCTAGATATAAACTAAAATTAGCTACATCTAAATTAATAATCTCAAATGGCAAATTATAAAACAAACTTAAGGCAACACCAATCATTAAAAAAGTTGTTTTTACTTTTCCTGAATATATTGCTGCGACTACTTTACCATGTGAAGCTACTTCCATCTTTAAAGCATCAACTACTATATCTCTGATAATTATTATTACTGGAATTATAACACTTATAAATCCTTGGCAAGCTAAAATAATCAATACAGAATCTACTAAAATTTTATCTGCTATGGCATCTAACATTTTACCTAGATCACTAATTAAATTTCTTTTTCTAGCAATATGCCCATCTAAAGCATCAGTAATACTTGCTATTATAAATAATACTCCTGCGATTATATATTCAAGCTTAACATAAATACCACCAACTAAAAATCTTGGCACATCAATTCCAATAGTATGAAATGGAAATATTAATAATATAACTGTAATAATAGCAAGAATAATTCTTGAAACTGTTAACTTAGTAGGTAAATTCATATCTTAATTCCTCCTTAACATTTTTTAATTCGCTAGTTTTTTTATTACCAGCATTACTTGATACTGCCCCAATTATCAAATAAACGACTAAAACTATTAATATACAAACAAGAACACATAATACAATAGGAGCAAAATCAATCTTCTTTTTTACAACTTTTGTATAAGGAGAACTTATAGTTTTACTACTTTCTTCATCCTTTTTATTCTTCGCAGCCATAATATCTTCTATTGAAATCTTTGATGTATGTTCAAATAAAAAATCATTAAATTCTAAAGCCACTTTTTTTACATCAAGACCCAAATATTTAGCGTACTTTTTTATCATATCACGCAAATTATAAATATCTTTAAAAGCTCTTGTATTACCAGCTTCTATATTTTCAAGTTCCATAACAGAAATACTCAAATCATCAGCAGCTTCATCTAAATTAATTCCATTTGTTTCTCTTTGTTCTTTTAAATATTCACCTAATTCTTTCATTTAGGTCACTCCTTTTAAAAAAAAATAAATAATATTTTATAAGCCATGTTTTGTGCCTATTTCTAGGTGACAAACATCTATCTACCAACAAAGTTGGTCCCAGTATCCATTGTTATTCTTTCAACTGGACTCCCCTACCATAATTTGGGTTTCTCGCTCATGGGGTTTACCGCGTTTCACAAATAGATTTCTCTATTTTTTCGTCACTGTGGCACTTTATATCTACTCTAACCATATCCAAAGACTTAGATTATTTCGATGCCGTTAGATTTCTCTACCTACGGTTATTTATTCCCGTAGCATGAACAATAGAAACAATTTCAGTTTCTAGCGAGCATGGACTTTCCTCTACACCACTACGAGTGCAGCGTTTGTCAAAATATTATTCATCTTTTCCGTATACTATTTTTTCTAATTGAGATAACCTTCTCATAATATCAACATTAGTAACTTCCTTACTTTCAGAAGTCTTAGCTAAATCAATACTAGCTTTAGCATTTCTAAGTTCTTGCTTTAATTCCATTATCTCATTAAGTAAATTTTCTTTTTCATCCTCTAAAGATCTAATCATTTTAGCAAATTGTTCATAATCACTTATTATGACATCTAAAAATTGATCAACTTCTTTAAGTCTGTAACCACGTGTATCAATTTTAAATTCTTTTTCTAAAATATCTTGAGGAGATAAATTTATTTGATTTTGAAACATACCTATCACCAATCCCTACTATATTATAGTAAAAGAAAAAAAGAATTTTGTCAATATAGTGCTAACTATAAAAATAGACCTATATATTTAAATTACTAATATTCCTACTAATATTTTTTATTTTAGCGTATATAATATTTTCTTCCATTTTATTTAAAATTAAACAGACATCTAATTGATTCATATATACCTCCTACATCATAATATCAACAAATATATTTTCATAAAACAACTTCGACAAAAGAAGATAAAATATCTCATAATTTTATTACAATTATTTTTAAAAATATATAGTATTTTTTTTACTTTTATTGTATAATTTTAGGTAGGTGATTATATGAAGTACCCTAAAGGAGTAAAGTTAAATATAAGTAATATAAAAACCGATAAAATTTCATATTCTAATAGAGGTATGGAATTAGAAAAAGAAATAAATATAAGTAATGAATATTATCGTAATAATAATATTGCTTTTATTTATAAAAAACCTACTCCTATAAAAATAGTTGATGTTGATTATCCATCTAGAAAAGAAGCAATAATAAAAAAAGCTTATTTTGAAAAACCATCAACAACTGATTATAATGGGATTTATAAAGGAAAATATATTGATTTTGAAGCTAAAGAAACTTTAAATACTACTTCTTTTCCTTTAGCAAATATTCATAAACACCAAATTGAACATATAAGAAATATAATAAATCAGGCGGGTATTTGTTTTCTAATAGTTAGATTTGTAAGATGTAATATAACATATCTTCTTAAAGGAGAGGATTTTATTGATTTTGTAGATCATAATAAAAGAAAATCAATACCTCTTAATTTTTTTAAAGAAAAAGCTTATGTTATAAAAGATGAATATCTACCTAGAATAAATTATATTAAAATTATTGATGAAGTATATGGAGGTGCATTAAATGCCAAGTAGAAGTTCTAGAACTACTAGATCAAACAATCAATCTAAAAGATCTAGTGCAAAAAGAGAAACAAGAAGTAATATAAATAGAGATTTAACTCAAAATGAAAAAATTAAATTATTAACAATAATAATACTGATAGTATTAGGACTAATATTCTTAGGATGGTTTTTAACTTTAGTATTATGTTTAGGTTTTGGTTTAATATACGGAACTTTAAAAAAACTTACAAATCTAAAAAATAAAAAACAAAAGAAAGTAGTTACAGGATTACTATTAGCTTTCTTAACCCTTTGCATTATAGGTACTGCGGGATTATGTTTATTCATGGGATATATAGTAATAAGTGCTCCAAAATTTGAAAAAAGTAAATTAAATCAAAAAGAATCAACTATTCTATATGACTCTGATGGTAAAGAATTTGCTAAACTTGGTACGGAAATGAGAGAAAACGTTTCTTATAATGACTTATCTGAAAGCCTTGTTAACGCTTTAATCGCTACAGAAGATTCAAGATTCTTTGAACATAATGGATTAGATGTTCCACGTTTTATAAAAGCTTCTGTTAAACAAGTATTAGGTCAACCAAATGCAGGTGGAGCATCCACTTTATCTATGCAAGTTATAAAAAATAGTTTTACTTCAACTGAAGCATCTGGTATAAAAGGTATAGTTCGTAAGTTTACTGATATTTATTTAGCAGTATTTAAACTTGAAAAATCATATACAAAACAAGAAATAGTAGAATTTTATGTAAACAATCACTACTTAGGAAATAATAGCTATGGAGTTGAACAAGCAAGTCAATTATATTTTGGTAAAAGTGTGTCTGATTTAAATACTGCAGAAGCCGCTTTATTAGTTGGAATGTTTAAAGCTCCGTCTCAATATGATCCATATACACATCCTGAAGCTGCTGAAAAAAGAAGAGCAACAGTACTATACTTAATGAGAAAACATGGATATATTACTAAAGAAGAAGAAAGCATTGCTAACAGCATACCAGTATCAAGTTTATTATCAGAGAAAAAGAACATTGCAACAAACGAATATCAAGCATTTATTGATACTGTCGTTGAAGAAGTTGTTGACACATATGACCTAGATCCTTATTCTACTCCAATGGTAATATATACAACAATGGATAGATCAAAGCAACAAGGAATAAATGATATAATGAATGGAAAAACATTTACTTGGAAAGATGATAAAATCCAAAGCGGTATTGCAGTATTAAATATTCATAATGGAAGAATTTTAGCTGTTGGTGCTGGAAGAAACAGAGAAGGTGCTAGATCTTATAATTACGCAACTATGCTGGAAAGACAACCAGGATCAACTGCTAAACCTATCATAGATTATGGACCTGCTATAGAATACAATAATTGGTCAACATATACTATGCTAGATGATACACCATATTCATATAGTTCAGGAGCTAGTCTTCATAACTGGGATAATGGGTATATGGGACCTTTAACATTAAGAGAAGCATTAAGAGAGTCCAGAAATATACCAGCTTTAAGAACATTCCAATCAACAACAATAGAACAAAAATTAAAATTTGCTAAATCTCTTGGTATAGATCCAACTGCAAACGATGGCAATCTTTATGAATCTGCTTCTATTGGAGCATTCCAAAAAGGTGTATCTCCTCTAAAAATGGCAGCTGCTTTTGCGGCATTTGGAAATGGTGGTTATTATTACTCCCCTCATTCATATACAAAAATAGTATTAAGGGATTCTGATGAAACACTTGAACCAGATGAAACAGGAACTCAAGTAATGTCTGATTCAACTGCTTATATGATTACAAATGTATTACAAGGTGTACCAAGCAATATGTCAGCTGTTTCTGGAGTTAAAATGGCAGCTAAAACTGGTACTACAAACTATACAGAAGAAGATGTAGAAAAATATGGACTACCACAAGATGTAGTTAATGATGGTTGGACTATTGCTTACGATCCAGATATTGTCTTTGGTATGTGGTATGGTTATGACAAAATAAATAGTGAATACTATAGTAGAATGACAGAACAAGCTATAGCCCGTGATAGATTAGTACATACAATAGGAACTACAATATTTGAAAAGAAAAATAAAGACTTTACAATGCCAAGCTCAGTTGTTAAAGTAGGTGTTGAAATAGGAAGTAACCCAGCTGCTTTACCTAGTCCTACTACTCCAGAAAACAAAATAATCTATGAATTATTTAAAAAAGGATCAGAACCAACTGAAACATCTGAAAAATATAGTAAACTTGAAAATCCTGGGTTCTTACATGTCGAATATAATGAAAACACTGATACTGTTACATTAACTTGGGGTGCAGTTACACCAGTAAATAAAAAAGATGAATATGGACCATTTGGTTACTTTGTATACTATAATGGTACACAATTAGGATTTACAGAAAATACTAAATACACAATAAAAAATCCAACAACGCCTGAAGGAACTTATAAAGTAATCGCATCCTTTAAAAAACACACAGAAAATCAAAGTACAGGAGTAACTGCTGAATACAGTTTACCAAAAGAAGAATTAAGTTACACTGTTGGTATTCCCAATTCAATTAGAGTAAATGATTTAAATGAAGCAACTGATGCTTTAGCAAAACAAAATATAACAATTACAGATTCTAATAATAATGTTATCACCGATTATACTCTAGTGCAAAAATCAAAAGTAGATAATGTTAATACAAGAGTTATTACATATGACATAAAAATATCTGGTAAAGTAATAGAAACAATTGAATTAACATTTACAACAAATTAAAAAAAATAAGCTTCTTAAGAAGTTTATTTTTTATTTTTATAATATTTACAATAATCTTTTAATTTACAATCTTCACAATTAGGTGATATAGCCTTACAATAATATCTACCAAAAAGTACTAATTGATGATGTCTTCTAGACCAATTTTCTCTTTTAAACTTTCGTTTTAATTTTTCTTCTACAGTTCTTACATCATCTTTATCTTTAGCAAGTCCCAATCTCTTGCTTATTCTTTCAACATGTGTATCAACTGCAATATTAGGTACATTATATATATTACTAAGAACTACATTAGTAGTTTTTCTTCCTACACCTGGCATACTCTCTAAAGCTTTTCTACTATTAGGTAAAACACCATTATATTTTTCATCTAATATACGAGCAATTTCTTTGGTATAAACGGCTTTTTTTCTAAAAGAACCAATTGATTTAATAATAGAAGAAATGTCCTCTACAGGAGCTTCTTTTAGTTCTTTTAGAGTATTATATTTATCAAACAAAACACTAGTAACACTATTAACTCTTTTATCTGTAGTTTGGGCACTCAACATAGTCGCAATTAATAACTCATAATCTTTATTATAATTCAATTCACACTTAGCATCTGGTATTAATTCTTCTAAATAATTTTCAATAACATCAATCTTCATCATCATCTAACCAATCATATTCAAAAACTTCTACATCATGAGATTTTTTATTTTCCCGAAAACTTTGTTTATTTTTTTCTACATCAGTAGCTGTTTTAATACCTTTCTTCTTCCATTCATACAATATTTTATCTATATATCTCAAATTACTAACACCATTAAGAACAGCTTCTTTAACAGCCTCTTTAATTAGTTCTTCACTAGTATTATCACTCAACCAAGCTTTAATAACCTCATATTCAGAAGGAGATAAAGTCCTTCCAAATTCATTTTCCATAAAGCTAAATATTGTTGTTTCCTCCTTATTAGTAGAACTATCTTCTTCCATCATAATAATAGATAGTTTATTATAAAAATTATTTAAAGAAATGTACTCTTCTCTAACATTTTTATCATTAGTAAGTACATCAACACTTATTAAATCCTTATCAGACAACAATGATATATATTTCATTACATCAATTAATTGACAACCAAGATCTTCCGCAATAACATTAGGATTAAAAATTATATTATTCCCTTTGTTATAAAGATAAATAAAGAATAAAAACTCATCACTATCTAGACTTAATTTATCTTTTATTTTATATAAATACAAAGGTACTACTATACTTCCACTCTTAATAACATCTATTAATTTATTATTTTTCATATAATCACCATCTTGTTTTAGTATTATACACTTAATAATAATTTTTTACAATATATTTTCCAATGGATTTTTTTTCATTTTCCAATTTATTATCTATAATTTTATCTTCAATATCAGTCAATATAATATCAATATCTTCACTAGGTTCTATTTTTAATATATTAATTATATCATCACCATTAATACATATTTCTCTTCTACTTTTAATAGGCAAATCTTGATACATCTTAACAATATCTTTTTTATTTATTCCTAACATGTCACCTACAATAGAATTTATATATAAATCATATTTATATAAAGTTTTATTATTAATTTTACCAATTTTATATAATTCCTTTATTTTTTTTATTAAATCTTTTTCATTATTAGAAAATGGATATATATCACAAACATCAATAATCGCCCAAACACCTATTAAATCATTAATATTTAAAGTTAATAATTTATTCAAATTTTTAAGTTCTAATTCTTCTTCTAATTCTAATTCCTGAATAATTTTAATACCCTTATCTCTATTAATACTAGAAAAAATCTTATCCAATTCTTCTTTTTTTCTATTATAAGATAAATTTGCAAGTAAATTTTTACTTCTTTTGATGGCAAACTTTATTTCATTACTAAGTTCAAAATCTAATATAGTAGCGAATCTAACCGCACGAAGTATACGCAATGGATCTTGACTAAATTTATAATAACTATCACCAACAGAATTAATTATTTTCCTATCTAAATCTTTTCTACCATCCAATAAATCTATAATATTTTTATTTTTATCCATACAGATAGTATTAATAGTAAAATCTCTTCTTTCCAAATCTTCTTTTAAATCATCTATATACTCTATTTCAACTGGTTTTCTATTAGAAGAATAATCTATTTCTTTCCTAAAAGTTGTAATTTCAAAATGATGATTAACACTTTCTAAAACAACAGAACCATAATCCTCACTAGGCAAACAAGCCTCTTCAAATATTTCTTTTATTTCTTTAGGAGTTGCATTTGTACAAATATCTATATCACTAGATTCTCTACCTAATAAAAAATCTCTTACAAATCCTCCTACTATATAAGCTTTATAGCCATTATCCTCTAACTTCATTAGTATTTTAATAGCTTTATCCAACATTAATTATCACCACTTTAATTATATAGCAACATATAATTTATCTCAATACAACTATGTTTAATTTCATCAAAAATACACATTACTTTACAAAAAAAAGAACATCTAAGATGTTCTAATTATTAGTTAACTGAATCTTTTAATGCAGAACCAGCTTTGAATGTAACAGCGTTTCTAGCAGCGATATGAACAACTTCTCCTGTTTGAGGATTACGTCCATCTCTAGCAGCTCTTTTTGAAACAGCAAAAGTACCGAATCCAGCAACTGGAACTTTATCTCCAGCTTTTAATGCTCCTGTAATTGTTTCAAAAACAGCATCGATTGCACGAGTAGCATCAGCTTTTGTTAATCCAGCTTTAGCAGCTACTGCTTCAACTAATTCAACTTTTTTCATTATATGTTACCTCCTAATTGTAGTCATAAGCATTTTATCTTGCTTATAAATATAAGTTACCATATATTTATAAGTTAATCAATAACTTTGACACTTTTTTTCACTTTTTTCTTATCTTTTTCACTTATTTTTCTTAAATAATATATAACTTCACCCATCCAATAAGTAAATAATGATATTAAAAATGTAATCCCATAAGTCACAAGTAATAACTTAATATTAAATTGTTCTTCTATACAACTATTATAAATGTTATTAACACACTCTCTATATTCACTTCCAATTACAATTCCCAATGCAAGACCTATAATTAAAATAATAAAAGAAATAATTTGATATTTATTATATTTAGAAAACAATTCCCTAATTGTACTACTAATTTTATTTTCATCTATTTCTTTTTGAATCTTATCTATTTCTAAAAACAAAGCATCTTTATGTTCTAAATATAAATAAATATATCTACTAAAAAATACAATAGTTAATAAATCTACTATAGATAAAATAATAGTTAAAGGATCAATATAAGAAATTAAACTAATTTGTTTAAATAAAAAACTAATAAAACTACTACCTATTATAAAATAAAAATATCCTTTATTTTCAACACTATCTAAGATATCATAATCATTTTTTATAAAACTTTTTACAAAAAATATAACTAATAAAAATAATGATATTATATTAAATAAATTACTAATATTAAAACTTACAAATATATTTAAAAATGCTTTAATAAACATAATAACCAAAAATAATAATACTAAATAATTAAAATATTTAAAATTAGTCTTACCAAACTTACTTTGTATAGTAACAAAATATATTAATAGAACTATATTTACTATATCACTTAATATAAAACCTATAAAACTAGAAGTATTATTATAACAAGAAAAAACAAGATTAAATAAAAGTAAACCTATTAAAATATAAGTAATAATACTAGAATTGTTTAAAAAAGAAACTTTTTCTAATTCTTTTTCTGTAGAATCAATAGTACTTTTAGTACTTTTAATAACTTTTTTAGCTACTTGCTTACTTTTACAATATGGACATATCTTTAAATCTTCTATTTCTCTATGACATTTTTTACATTTCATATTACCATCTCCATTATAAAGTATATCATAACAACTTTGATTTTAGTAGTAGATTTAGTGGTAGAAATAAGAAGTTTTGGTGAAAACATTTATAAATCTTTAATTTACAATAATAATTATTCATGTTATAATACCTCTAGAAAAAGAGGTGGTACTATGAAATTACCTACAATTGCTTTAATTGGGAAACCAAACGTTGGTAAAAGTACTATATTTAATCGTCTAGTTGGAAAAAGATTATCTATAATAGAAGATACACCTGGGGTTACAAGAGATAGATTATATAGTAAAGCAACTTATAAAAACTATAAATTTAATGTTATTGATACTGGAGGAATAGATGTATCAAAAGAATTATTTAATGATGAAATAAAAATACAATCTGAAATAGCTATTGACGAAGCAGATATAATTGTTTTTATTGTAGATGGAAAAGAAGGATTAAATGAAAATGATTATGAAATAAGAAATATTTTAAGAAAATCAAATAAAAAAGTCATTGTTGTTATTAATAAAATGGATACTAAAGAAGCAAAAGATAATATTTATGACTTTTATGAATTAGGATTTGATACTTTTATACCAGTAAGCGCAATTCACAATGATGGTTTTATTGAATTATTAGATGAAATCACTAAAGATTTTAATGAACTTCCTGAAGAAGAAAAAGATGAAAGATGTAAAATATGCGTTATTGGAAGACCAAATGTAGGAAAAAGCAGTTTAATAAACGCAATGGTCAATGAAAAAAGAAATATTGTCAGTAATGTTGCTGGTACAACAAGAGATTCAATAGATACAGCTTTTACTTATAATAAAGAAGAATTTGTAATAATTGATACTGCTGGAATGAGAAAAAAAGGAAAAATATATGAAAATATAGAAAAATATAGTTTACTTAGATCTCTTCGTTCTATTGAAAAATCAGATATATGTTTATTAGTCATAAATGCTGAAGAAGGTATTATAGAACATGATAAACATATTGCAAGTTATGCCTTAGAACAAGGAAAAGGAATAATTATTGTTGTAAACAAGTGGGACACAGTAGAAAATCCAAATATAAATGAATATAAAAAATTATTAAGAAATGAATTTCAATTTATTAGATACGCTCCAATTGTATTTACTTCAGCTTTAACTACTAAAAGAATTTCTACTATTATGCCAGAAGTTATCAAAGTAAAAGAAAATATAGAAAGAGAAATAAAAACAAGTGTTTTAAATGAAGTAATAAGTGATGCTTATGAACTAAATATACCTCCATCTTATAAAGGTAATCGTTTAAAAATATATTTCGTAAGTCAATCAGGAACCAAACCTCCTAAATTTACTTTTAGAGTAAATAATAAAGGTTTAGTACACTTCTCTTATGAAAGATATTTAGAAAATAAATTAAGAGAAAACTTTGAATTAGAAGGAACACCAATCATATTACAATTTAAAAATAGGAGTGAATAAAATGATATTATTTGGAAAAAAAGATTATAATGCAGAATTAGAAAGTTTAAAAAAGGCTCAGGAAATACTTGATAAAAACTATGAAAAAAAAGTAATAAATCAAGAATATTATATTAAAAAATGTCAAGAGTTTACTGCAAAGAGAGAAAAAATTGAAAAAAGATTAAATCAATAACAAAATCTCTTATATTACATATAGTAATGTAGGAGGTTTTTTATGTTTGGTGATTCATTATTTAACAAAATTGAAAAAAAGACTAATATAAAAAAAGAAACTATTTTATCACTTGCTGAAAAATTACAAAAATCAGATATGAAAGATGAACAAGTTTTAAAGGATTTTGTAGATGATGTCAGCAAAGTCGCAGGACGTGAAGTGAGTGAAGAAAAAAAAGAAAAAATAGTAAAAGCAATCTTAAACGATAACGTTCCTAAAGATGTAGATAAAATGTTTTAATATAATAAACATATCTTATGATATGTTTTTTTATACCAAAGTTAAATATAATGTAAAAATAAGTATTTTTCTGAAATAGTAAGCATAAATTTAAATGAATATAAAAAGAAAAGGTAAGTGAATATATGGAAAAATATGAAATTATAAAAAATATTGCCACAAGAACTAATGGCGACTTATATTTGGGTGTAGTTGGAGCAGTTAGAACAGGGAAATCAACTTTTATCAAAAAAATGGTTGAAACATTAATAGTGCCTAATATAAAAGATGAATATGAAAGAAAAAGATGTTTAGATGAGATACCACAAAGCGCACAAGGAAAAACAATAATGACTACAGAACCAAAATTTGTACCTAGTACGGCAGCCAAAGTACATATAGATGAAATAGACTGCAATATAAGATTAATTGATTGTGTAGGATATATGATAGATAATGCCAAAGGTGCTGAAGATGAAAACGGTCCTAGAATGGTTAAAACACCTTGGTACGATGATGAAATACCTTTTATTGAAGCCGCAGAATTAGGTACTGAAAAAGTAATTAAAGAACACTCATCTATTGGTATTGTCATAACAACAGATGGCTCTATTGGTGAATTTGAAAGAAATGATTATAAAGAAGCCGAACAAAGAGTCATAACAGAATTAAAAGAAATAGGAAAACCTTTCATAGTTATTTTAAATTCTACTCATCCAAATACTAAAGATACTCAGGATATAGCTATTTCATTAAGAGAAGAACATAACACTCCCGTTATACCTATGAATATAGATACTATGACCGAAAAAGATATGTTAAACATATTAAGAGAAGCACTGTATGAATTCCCAGTTCTAGAAGTTAATGTTAATATGCCAGAATGGATTGCTATATTAAATCCTGAACATGAAATAAAAAAAGAATATATTAAAGCTATAAAAGAAAGTGTTATAGAAGTAGATAAGTTAAGAGATATAGAATCAATCACAGATCATTTTAAAGATATAGATATTATTGATAGCGCATATATGTCTGATGTTAATACTTCAACTGGTGTTGTAACTATAAACTTAACATCTCCACCTAGTTTATATAATGATGTATTAACTAATATAATCAAAATAGATGTTACTAATAAAGCTGAATTACTATCATTATTCCAAGATTATAACGAAGCAAAAACAGAATATGATCAAATAAAATATGCTTTAAAAATGGTTAAACAAACAGGATATGGTATAGCTACCCCTTCTTTAAAAGATATGAAATTAGATTCTCCAGAAATTATCAAACAAGGAACAAGATATGGAGTTAAATTAAAAGCTGTTGCACCATCTATTCATATGATTAGAGTTGATGTTAATTCTACATTTGAGCCAATCATAGGTAGTGAAATGCAAAGTAAAGAACTAATTGATTATATGATGAAAGATTATAAAACTGATCCTCAAAATATTTGGAAAAATGAAATATTTGGAAGAAGTCTAGATTCAATCGTTCAAGAAGGTATCCAATCAAAAATTGCTCTCATGCCAGATAATATAAGATTTAAATTACAACAAACATTAACTAAGATCGTTAATAAAGGATCAAATAATATGATTGCTATTGTATTATAAAAAAAATCATACTGAGTATGATTTTTTATGATATATTAAAACTCATTCATTAAAGGAAAATCTCTTTTATTTAATAAGTAATTGGCAATTTCTAAAGTAATATTACAATAATAACTTATATTTTGATTATATTCATTTTCGTTTAATAAAGTAACTATATCTTTATAAATATTTTTAGCTTGAATTTTATCATCTTGCAAAACAAATATAGCATTATATAATCTATTAAATTTTATATCTAAATTAGGAGTTATTGAGATTCTACCCTCAAGCATTGCAATTTCTTTAGCTTTTTCAAAACTTATTTGTGGATATTTAGTTATTATTTCATTTGCTACTAAATTAATTCTATCTTCTTCTAACAAATGACCATTATATTCATATTTCATATTATTTTCTATCCTTTCTTTCAAACATACTAGCGGTAGTATTTTTTACTACATCTGCATCTAAAGAAATTACCTCACTGTCACCACGCATTACTTCTTTTATGAAAGGAGTTCTAATATTATTAACTATTGTCTGTAAACTTCTAGCTCCCGTATTCAAATCATAAGCAGCATCCACAATTGCATCATAAGTATCATCTGCTATTTCTAATTTTTTTCCTTTAGATGAAATCCATTTTTCAAATCCTATCATAGGGCTAATAGTTGATTCTTTTAATATTTTTAATAGCGATTCTTTAGAATACGGATTAGTATGAAGATAGGTATTAAATCTACCTACTAATTCTCTTTCTATACCTATATCAATTAAATCTTGAGGTGTAATTGTATATTCCTTTTCTTGTGACTCATTATTATTTTGTTCACCAAATCCTATAATACTCGTAGTAGCAGTCTTATCTTCTCTTAAATCGGTTAAAGCTGCTAAACATATAAAAGTTAATTTGGAAGTATCAAATTCAACTGAACTACTACCAAAGAATCCCCCACCTGTAGACACATTATATTTTCCTCCACCCATAAAGTCTAATAATTGCTGTTGAACTGCTTTTTTCATTTCTAGAGAACCATTACCACGACTATAAGCTATTTTATCAAATTCATCAAACACAATTATCCCTCTTTGAGCTTTTTCCAAATCACCATCTGCTTTATCTAGCAATTCTTTAAGTGTATCTGTAATATTTCCTCCAACATAACCTGTACTTGAATAATTAGTTATAGAAGTTCTTGTAAAAGGTATATCTAACTCATCTGTAATAGCTCTAGCTATTCCGGTTTTACCAGTACCAGTAGGCCCATCTAAGAAAATAATTGAACGCTCTCCATCCATAACATCATCTCTATTGGCCAATTCTTGATTATTAACTATATTATAAAATAAAAATTCCGCAGCTACTTCTTGTCCAATAAATCTCTTTTGTATATCAGATAATAATTCCCAAAGTTTTTCTTCTGTTAAACTATTTTTATTTTCTTCTGTTTCATTTTTTTCATCTTCAATAGATAATTTTTTTATATCAGATTTCTTTAAGCTAAATTCAATATCCTTAATACTTTTATTTATATTATCTAAGGTTATATTTAGTGATGAAGGTGAAGGAATTGTTGATATAGAAAGGTTAGTTTGTATATTCTTAAAACTAGGATGCCTATAAATGTAAGAATAATCTGTATACGTTCTAATAAAATAATTTAATATGGAAGAATCCTTATCCTTGGCAATACAATCTAATATAACTTCAGGTGTAATATCTCTATTACCATATCCATAGTTATCAAAATATAATAACAATAATGGTGATTGAAATTTACTAGTATAAAAAGAACTATAATCATCATCTTTTAAAGAAATAATTTCATCTTCTTTTAAATTAATAAAATCAAATAAATCACTAACTTTAATGTCATCATACTATTCAAGTAAATTTTTTAAATCACCATCAACTAAAAAACTTGCAATATAAATAGAAATTATTTTTTTATCCAACTTATTTAATTTATACAAACTAGAACCTGTCGATATTTTCATAGTTTCAATTTCAATTTCTCTTTCCTGAATTGTAGAATAAATATCCATGGCTTTATTTAATAATTTTTTTGTATCATCATTTAAATTTTCATATTTAAACATATCTTTTGTATCCATAATAAAAGCTCCTTATTTTATTATAATCTTACCTACATAATACCATATTATAATAAAAATATGGTAAAAATATTTAAAATCCATCATTTTAAAACAATAATTTACACTAAAAAAACAGTTTTTAAAAACTGTTTTTTTATATACTAAAATTTCCATCCTTAAATATCTCTATTTTTTCACCATCAAATGTTTCACCAATAATAGATAAATCATTAGTTCCTATCATAAAATCAACATGATTATCACATTTATTATAACCATAATTTTCTTTATTATCATCAATATCTAAACATTCTGAAAAAGCATCACCTAAAGCCAAATGACAAGAAGCATTCTCATCATATAAAGTCTCATAAAATAAAATATTACTATTAGAAATAGGAGAATTATAAGGAACCAACGCTATTTCTCCTAACATATCCATTCCTTTATATTCTTCTATCATTTTATTAAGTATATCATTACCTTCTTTAGCTTTTGCTTCTACTACTTTACCATTCTTAAATTTAATATAAAAATCTTTAATTATATTACCATTGTATACTAAGACTTTTGAAGCATACACAATACCATTTGTTCCATTTTTAACAGGAGAAGTAAATATTTCTTCACTAGGAATATTAGGAATAAATTCTAAATCACTATTTTTCTTTTTTGTTGCAACAGAACACCATATAGTATGAGAAGAAAGTTCTAATTCTAAATCTGTTCCTAAACTATTTTTATAATATAATTTTTTTAATTTTAAAGCATTTAATTTATCTACTAAAATCTTTTTATCTTCAATATATTTATTCCAATTATTTATAGGATCTTCACTATCCAATCTACAACATTTAAAAATAACATTCCAAAGTTCTTTAATAGGATCATTACTATTTGGAAAAATCTTTTTAGCTAAACCCATAGTAGGAACTAAAGCAATACACCAAGTATTAATATTATCAAATCTTCTAAGTCTTGCTTCATTTTGCGTCAACATAGATTTATGACTTATAGTAGATAATTTTTTTGAATCTATATCACTCATTAAATTTGGATCAAAACTAGAAATATATACAAAAGCACAATCTCTTTTAGCGTATTCATTAAAAACTGATTTATCCCACATTTGATTTTTTAAAATATCTTTTTCTTCTAAACTTAATAATTGTTCATGTTTAATTTCTTCATCCACAAAATTATAATATATATCAACAACTCCAAGTTTATGAGCTACTTTAGTAAATACTCTTACAAATTCATATTGTTCTAAACAACAAGATAAAACTACAGGTTGATTTTTTTGAATATTAACTCCTTTTTTTAAAATTAATTCAGCGTACTTTTCATACATATAATCATCTCCTAATTAATTGTGCATCTTTTATTATTTTATCTACATCTTTATAAATTATATCAAAAAATTCAACATAATGAATATAATCTTTATCTATATTTTCAATATTTATATAATAAAATCCATCTTTTACAAAAAAACAATCTATATCCTTTACTAAATCATAATTTTCTGTTTTTAATAATAATTCAGAATTTTTCTTTAGTATTATTTTTAAATCTATATTATCTATACCAAAATCATCATAATCTTCTACTTTTATTATTTCCATGATAATACCATATAATTTATTCGTATAAACATAAATTCTATAAAAGCCACTTAATTCTATATTATAATAATCTTTTAATTTTAATAAAAGTTTTTTTATATATTCTGATATTTCTTCACTATTATCTAAACTTATTTCTTTTATATATAAATTATTTAAATAAATAATATATTCTTCATCATATTGAATAAGTTTCATATTATCACCTAAAGTATAATATGTTAAAAGTAAGAAATTGCAATATAAAGAAAAAGACTATAACACTTCTACTGTTAAGTCTTCTATTTTTTTGATTATTTGATCTCTTCCTAGTTTAGTAACACTAGAGAATAATACTATGTCATCACCAATTACTAAGTCAATAGCATCTTGTATTGCTTTGACACTTTTATCTCTCTTACTAGGAGAAACTTTATCATATTTAGTTGCAACAATTGTAACAGGAAGATTAAAATATTTTAAATAATTATACATTAAAAGATCATCTTCTGTAGGTTTATGTCTAAAATCTATCAACATAAAAACTCTTTTTAATTGTTTTCTTGTCTGCAAATAATCTTCAATCATCTTACCAAATTTTTGTTGTGTTTTTTTATCAACAGCTGCATAACCATAACCTGGAACATCTACTAAATAAAAACTGTTATTTATGTTATAAAAATTAAGCGTTTGTGTTTTCCCTGGCCTGGAAGAAATACGAGCAATATTTTTTCTATTAACTAAAGTATTAATAAAACTACTCTTTCCTACATTACTTCTTCCTACTAATAAAAATTCAGGACTATCTCCTTCTGGATATTGACTAACACGAACTGCACTTATTTTTAATTCAACACTAGATATTTTCATATCTTCACCTCTTTATTTAATTATTCTTTTCCTTATACTCTTTACAAGTTAAATCTAAATCTTTAACTAAATTTAATGCTTCCTCTATTGTTTTTACTCTTGCTCCACTAGCAAATTTATGTCCCCCACCATTATATTTTTCCGCTACTGTATTTATAACTGGTCCACGTGATCTTATTGAAATTCTAATCATATCATTTTTTATATCTTCACTTATAGTAAGCCAAACTAAAACTTCCTCAATATTATTAAAATTATTAATCATATTACCACCAGAAGCAGAATCAACTTCATATTGTTTAATGACATCATCTGTTATAATTACATATCCAACATTATTTTCAGTTAATACCATATTTTGACTTATATATCCCTGTAATCTTACTTCATTTAATGGTCTTTTAAATAAATCACGATAAACTGCTTCTACATCAATATTATAATCCTTAATCAAATTGCTTACGTTTAAAAATAATTTATATTTATTTGAATTAAACATAAACCTATTTGTATCAGAAACTATACCCGCAAAAATATTTGAAGCAATTTCTTTATCCATAACAAGTGGAGTATTTTTTATAAGTTCACTAACTATTTCTGAAGCTGATGAAGACTCATCATCAATAAGTTCTATATCACAAAAAGATTCTATAAATGGGTGATGGTCAATTTTAATTTTATATTTATAATTATCAATATCAGAACAATCTACTCTTCTTTTATCAGGTGTATCTAACACAATTAATAAAGCATTATCCAATTTTTCTTCTTTATCTAATTTACCTATAAAATTAAATTTAACACTGCCACTACCAACTGCGATTACTTTTTTATTTGGAAAAGTTTTCTTAATAGAATCTCTTAAAGCTATAGCGCTACACATTGCATCAGGATCTACTCCAATATGTCTAGCTAAAACTATATTATTATACTTTTCTATAGCATTATATATTTCATTATACATTTTATCATCCAATCTATTTTATTAAAGTCATTGTGTCCATAGCAATCATAAGTTCTTCATCTGTTGGTACAATATATACTAAACAACTTGAATCATCTGTACTAATTTTTCTAAACTCACTTCTAACGTTATTCTTTTCTACATCCATTTTAATGCCTAAACATGCCAATTTTTCAATTATTTCTAAACGTGATGAAGGTGCTTTTTCTCCAATTCCAGCAGTAAAGCAAATAACATCAGCTCCACCTAATTCTACATAATATTTAGCAATATAATCTACAACACTATTTACAAATTTATTATTTGCTAAAATACATCTTTTATCCCCAGCTTTTACACCATCTTCTATATCTCTGGCATCACTACTTTTTCCACTAATTCCAAGTAAACCACTTTTCTTATTTAAATCATTTATTACTTCACTTGCATTAAGTCCTTCTTTTTCCATTACATATGGAATAATAGAAGCGTCAACATCACCACTACGAGTTCCCATTACAATACCTGCAAGTGGTGTAAATCCCATAGATGTATCTACACATTTTCCATCTTTTATAGCAGTAACACTACCACCATTTCCTAAATGACAACTAATAATTTTTAAATCATCTCTACCTAATTCTTCACTAATTTTTTTAGTAATATATCTATGACTTGTTCCATGAAATCCATATTTTCTAACTCCATATTTTTGATACCAATCATATGGAACAGCATATAAATAGTTTTCTTCAGGCATTGTTTGATGGAATGCTGTATCAAAAACCGCCACCATTGGTACATTTGGTAATGCTTCCTTAAAAGCTTTAATACCTAAAATATGTGCAGGATTATGAAGTGGTGCAAAATCTCTAATACTATCAATATAATTAATAACATCATCATTAATAAGTACAGATTCACTATACTTATCTCCACCATGCACAACTCTATGTCCTACTCCATCAATTTCTTCTAATGAAGAAATAATACCTAATGTAATTAACTTATCAAATAAAATATTAACTGCATCTGTATGATTTTCCATACTGATTTCTTCTTTTATTTTTTCACCATTATACTTAATTGTATAAAAACTTCCCTCTATTCCTATTCTTTCAAATAATCCACTAGAAATAACTTCATTATTTACCATATCAAATAAACTATATTTTAATGAACTACTTCCACAATTGATTGACATAATTTTCATAATATAACCTCTTTTCCATATAATATTATACTATATAAAATTTAAAAAATATAGAATAAATTAAGGTTCTATATTTTTTTTAACAAAATTTTTGCTTTTTCTTCTAATTCTTCATTTGGATTAATAAAGTTATAAGTTTTAAAATTTATTATTTCTGGTAAAGAATGTACCTCTCTATAAAGATCAACATAATCAAAATGATTTAAAAATCCCATAATATTTTTCTCATTATTTTCTTTTAAAGCTTTTTTTATTAATTTATATTGATAATTATTAAACCAAGAAATAAGTTCTAAATCATGACTATCTTCAATAAAAATTCTTTCCATCGCTATTGGAAAAATTTCACAAGATATATCTTCTTTATACTCCATACCCAAATATCTATAAGCATCAATAAAATGAGCCACTTCATGAACTTGCATTAACGTTTCTTCTAAAGTATTACCTTCAGGTAAAATAATTTTTATTTTTTTTAAAATACCATCTTTTTCTTTTAATAAACACCCTATAAAAGAAATATTATCTTTTTCATTAATATCAACATATGTACTATTTTTAACAATATATTTAATCATTTTATTATTAATAAGTCCTAAATCTTCATAAAATTTTAATATTTTATCATTCATCAAACCACCACGCCAATATAATAACAAATATATAAATATAAATCAAATAAAAAAGGATAGGCTCGCTATCCTTTAAGTTACAATCATCTATTATTTATTATTATAACTTCCACTTATTTGGTTTAATCCGTTTTGAACTAAACGTCTAGTAATTTCACCACCAACTGATCCGTTAGCACGTGAAGTAGCATCTGGTCCTAAGTTAACACCTAGTTCGTTAGCTATTTCATATTTCATTTTATCGATAGCTTGTTTAGCACCAGGTACTCTCATTTTCATTGAATTAGTATTGTTGTTCATGTATTTCACCTCCTACAATTATAGATTGTGAAATATCCTGAAAAAAATACATTTTTTTACTTGGTAATTTATACCATTTTTAAAATAAATCTTCAAATTTATTTTCATTTTTTTCTGTAACTTTAATAATCATTTCATTATCAATAATTTCATCTATATATTTATCATAATCAAATCTGCTTTCATATTTTAGACAATCATCCAAATTAGGATTAATAACTGGATGTTTTGGTACAAATACTGTACAACAATCCTCATATGGTAAAATACTTATATCATATGTATCTATTTTTTTAGCAATATCAATAATTTCCAATTTATCAAGACATGCGACTGGTCTAATAACTGGAGCATTTGTAACACTATTAATAACTGACATACTAGTTAATGTTTGACTTGCAACTTGTCCTATTGATTCACCATTAATGATCGCTAAAGAGTTATATTTTTTTAAAAGTTTATCCATAATTCTATACATCATTCTTCGCATTATAGTAATACAATAAGAAGGTTCCACTTTTTTATAAATTTCTTCTTGTAAATCTGTGAATGGTATAACATGTATTCTTATAGAATCAGTATATTTAGCTAATTTTTTAGCTAATTCAATAACTTTATTTCTAGCTTCTAAACTAGTATGAGGAATTGCTTCAAAATAAACTGCATCTATTTTGACACCACGTTTTAAAGCTAGATATCCCGCAACTGGAGAATCTATTCCTCCACTTAACATAAGTAAAGATGATGGTTGAGTTCCTACAGGGTATCCACCTAAACCATAATAAGTTTTTGTATATAAATATGTTTTATAAGGACGAATTTCTACATGTAAACAAACATCAGGATTATGTACATCTACTTTCATATTTTCAATATTTTTTAAGATACATCCTCCTAAAATATGATTCATATCCATACTATGCACTTCAAAGTTTTTATCGCTTCTTTTAACTTCTACTTTAAAAGTACTTCCTGAAAATTCTTGCATAGCTTCAATACTTTTTTCTTTAATAATTTCTAAATCAGTATCAATAATATACGCAATATGATAAGCATGAATTCCAAAAATATTATTTATTTTATCTTTAATTATCTCTAAATCTTCATCATGAAACTCAATATACATACGAGAAATATCTTTCTTTATATGAATATCTAATCCTTTTAATTTATTAGATATGTTTTTATATAAAGTATTTACAAAAAAATTTCTATTTCCTTTCTTTGTTGTCAATTCTCCATATTTTATTAAAATAACTCTTTCCATTATTAGTATTATCCTTTCATAAAATTTAATTCATCTAAACATTCATTAAAAATTTTTATAAAATTTAAAATATCTTCTTCTGTAGTTTTATAAGAAATACTTATTCTAAGACTTTTAGTACTTATATCTTTACTTTTTCCTAAAGCTTTCAAAGTAGATGATTCTTCTTTATTAGAAGAACATGCAGTTTTAGTTGAGACATACACATCATGAAGTTCTAAAGCATGTAAAAATGTTTCACTCTTAATATTTTTTAAACTTATATTTATTATATGAGGAATACAATTATTACCAGAATTAATTGTAATCAAATCACATTTTTCTAAACTAGATACAAGTTTTTCTTTTAAATTTAAAACATAATCATATTTTTTATCTAGATTGCTTAAAGCTATTTTTAAAGCTTTTGCCATACTTACCATTAACGCAACTGTTGGAGTTGAAGCTCTATAAATAGTTTGACTCTTTCCACCATGGATTAATGGAGTCAATTCTATTTTTTCTTTTTTTATTAAGCAAGCAATTCCTTTAAGACCATATATTTTATGTGCAGAAAAACTACATAAATCAATATCTGTTAAATCAACAGGTATTTTTCCTATAGCTTGTGTTGCATCAACATGTAAAAAAGTTAATGGATATTTTTTTACTAAATTTTTAATATTATTAATATCTTGTAATATTCCTACTTCGCTATTTACTAGACAAATACTAACTATTATAGGTTTATAAGTATCAAGCAAGCGTTCTAAATCTTCTAAATCAATAGCACCATTATCTTGTAATTTAACATAATGAACATCAAATCCATCTTCTTTTAAAAATTTAACTGTCTCACTAGTACTAGAGTGTTCTAATTCTGTTGTTATAATATGTTTACTTCTATTTTTATATTTATAACAAATGCCTTTTAAGGCCATGTTATTAGCTTCACTTGCCGAAGATGTAAATATAACTTCACTAGGTTTTACTTTTAATAAAGAAGCAACCTGTTTTGCTGATTCTTCCATTAATTCATGAGCTTCTCTACCTATAGAATGCATAGAATTAGGATTTGCCCAATATTGTTTACTAACTTTAACAAAAGTATCTAAGACACTATCATCTACAGGAGTAGTTGCCGAGTAATCAAAATACAACATAAAAAACACCTCGCACATATTATAACAAATAAAAATCAAATTTTGTAGTATAAGTTATAAATAAATAAAAAATGCTCAATTAACGTGAACATTTTTTGCTTTCATCCGATTTAATATCAATTCGGCAATTGTCAGGTAATTTATTAAAAATATTAATCATCTTTTCTAATGTAATTTTTTCTGAAGTAATAGTACCAAATAAATCATCAGTTGATGAGGTTACGGATTTAATAATATTTTCATATTCTGATTGACTTATTAATCCATTTGTATATTGATAATCTAATCTTTTAAAAAGACAAGAAACTATAAATCCACTACACTCATCTGCCTTTTGTTGGCATGTATCAAAAATATTATTATTTTTATAAGACTTTTCTATATTTTTATTTAAATAATCAAGATTTTCTACAAAATTGAGAATATTATCTCTAGTTTCATATTTTTCTAATTCTTCAATTAATCCATTTAAATCAGCTTTAAAGTATAGTTGCTCCATCTTTTCTTTTCCTACAATATTTTCTAAAAGAGATGCATAATACTTTTCCGCATAATATGAATTTCCTTCCCCAAAATATCTTTCTGCTAAAACCTCAGTGTATCCTTCATTTAAACCAGTACCAATAATAGAAGAATATAATGGATTTAAATTTAAAATGACCTGTTTAAATCCTGTAAACGATAAAGTACCTTTCTTAATTGTAGTAGCCATATGAAGTAATTCATGATTTAATGAATTAGATTCATCTTTATTATCAACATTGATCTTATTAAATAAACTATTATACAATCCATCTACGTTGTCTCTAGTTATAAAATTATATAGTTTAATATTTCTTTCACCTATTTTTAAAGTTGTAAGATTATGTTTACAAATAGACAAATCTACATATGGTGCTTTTTTTTGTATTGTTTCATAAAAGTTATTAATAGTATTAACATATTCTTCTTTAAATCTTTTTTTATTTTTTTGGCTATTATTTTTCTTAAAAATACTATAAATATCTTCTTTTACATATTTAAAGTCTAAGCTTTTATTTCGATTTAACTTAGTTTCTGTACTCATATAATGTACATAACATACAACTGTCATTGGCAATAAAATACTAAACAACTGATTATAATCAATATTATTTAAAAATTCTTTAATTTCATTTTCCATAACAACCTCTTTATATTAAATATTATACATCACCTAAATTAAAAAAAAAATATATATATTCATAATCATATACATTTTTTTACAAATTACTACTTATCATTTCTTTTAACATTTTTTTATCTTCTATACTAACTCTATAAGAGTCATTGCATTTACTAACAAATTTTCTAATAGTAAATTCATCTAGTCTATTCTTCCTAATAAAATTTAAAGTTTCTTCCTTAAAATTAATAAATAATTCACATAGAAGCCAAGCTTTAGCCATATTAACATAATAATAGTCATATTTTATATTTTTAATAATACTGAATATTTGATTTAAATAATCTTTATTTTTATATAAAGATAATAACATAATTAAACTAGCTCTTATTTCAAACTCTTTATCACTTTTACTATACTTATCAACTAAATAAAAGTATCTATCACGATTCTTTTTAATTATTTTAAAACTACTAATACATGTATCACAAATACACCAATTATTGATTTTTTTAATAAAAAGTTCTACATATTTATCAAAATCATCAGTATTTTTTATATTTCCTATAACAAAACCCTCTATTAATAACTCTTCAAAATAATCATTTTTATTTACTTTAAGAAAACTATTATAATTTCCTTTACATATTTCTTTAACAATTTTTCTAAGTATTGGTATCTTAATACCTAACATTTTAAATTCTCCAGGAGTAATTTTTTTTGTAAAATCAATATATTTCTCATCACCAATACTTTTTAAATATAAAAGAAGTTTCTCATATTCTTTATTATTCCAATTATCTAAAATAAACATAATTACCTCGCAAATTTATTAATAAAAAAAGTTGTTAACCATTAACTTCACTAACAACTTTTCTTTCTCTATAGCAAACTTTTTTTTCATAAAAATGAATCTTATTTATACTATCATATTCTGTATTTTCTATTTCATTATAATTATATATAAAAATTTCTTCTGGTACAAAATATTTTAATACATAATTATTACCTTTTTTATAATTATATAATACAATTTCATCAATTAATTTTTTATTTTTTTTGGAAGGTTCTTCATCTTCACAATCACTAACATAATAAATATCTGATTCTTTTTTATTTATATCAATCTCATATACCATATAATTATCACATTTTAAAGTCACTAATAATTTATCATTTTTCATAGTTACATATGATTCATTTAAACTACATTTATTGTTAGCATTAAATGGACTTGTAATATTATAAGATTCATCATATTTTACTATTTCATCTAAATATATTTTTCTATTAAAATCAACTTTATTATACACAGCATAAGTTTTTGCATTATAAGAAAACGCAACTGCATCATATATCAATGCTTTAAATTTAGTCTTATTGGCACTATTTAAAGCAACTAACGAAATAATACAAAAAACAGTAGCATATAAAATAATAACAACCAATACCTCAAAAGCCGAAAATCCCTTTTTATTGTTCATCATAAATTTCCTTTACTCTTCTTTCTACATTACTATCAATAAAACTTATAGTTTGAATAGCAGTATCTAACGCTTGACGATATTTACCTTTATAAAACAACATTCCTGCATTATTAAGACCACTATCTATTTCTGGCATATTACTACGATATCTATTACCATACACAATAGCAATTTCACTCATTTTAGCATCTTTTATCATTTCATTAGTAGTATTATAAAGTTTTAATACTAAATCTCTAGCAGTATCAACTCTAGTATTTAAAGTCTTAATAGTTATCGGCTTTTTTTCAAGTTCTTTTATTATTTCCAAAATTGCTTCATTAGCTTCTGATAACTCCACAAAATAATTATTTGTAATAATTGGCAATTTATAACTTCTAATAACACTTTTTGATTGTTTTAAAAACTCTTGAATTTCTTCTAATTGTTCTCTAGCTCTCACTTCATCATCATACATACTACCTAATGATTTTAATGAAACATCTAAATCTTCTTCTAATTCTTTGAGTTTTATTATCAAGATTTCAATTTCTTTAACATAATGCACATAACTATCTTTTCTATTATTTATACTTTCCTGTAAATCTTTATAATCAATATTTATAGCAAGTAATCTTTTATTAACATCGTCTATCGCAGTTACATCTTCATCTGTTAAATCATACATATTTTTAATATCATCAATTTGTTTATATATATCTTTAACTACTTTATCCGTCTTCTTTATTTTTTTGGAGAAACCTACTTCCAATTCTTCATATTCACGTCTAGCTTGCTTTTCTTCTTCAAATTTTGTAAATAAAGAATCCAAATAATCTAATATAGTTTTTAATTCAAACATACAATCCGTTAAATCTAAAACTTTTATTCTTTCTAAAATTAATTTAACCTGTTTATTAGTTTCTTCAATATTATAATCTACATTTAAAAAATCTAAAGCATAGCCATTTTTTATCATAGTAGCATTAATATCTTTTATTTCTAATACTCTATGTGGAATCAAATGATTAGCCATAAGTAATAAATTAGGTACTTCTTCAATAACTACTGATAAATGTTCTATTAAATTATCTAAAGCTTTAACAATATGAACTACTTCACTATACTCATTATCTTCCATTGATTTTTCAAAATTTAAAAACATTGTCTCAATATTTTCAAGTTGTAGTTCTATAGGTTCACTAACATCTTCATAGTCTACTTTGTGTTCTTGAAATTCCGTTTGTAATTCTCTATATTTATTTTTTAATTTAGTAACTATACCTCTATATTTTTCTTCACTTAAAGTTATATCATTTATCTCTTTTAAAATATTATCCGCACTATTTCTAGCCTTATAGATTTCTAATTCCGTTTTTGCAAATAAAATACGTTTTTCTTTAATATTCTCTGCAACATCTAATTCTACAATCATATCTGTTATCTTAGAAACGTTAATTTTTTTTATATTTTCAAATCTATCTTGCCATTCTTTATATTTTTCTTCCATTTTTTCTGTTTTAATTATTTCTTCTACTTTAGAAAGTTCCGATAAAATTGGAGTACTAGAAATTAGATTTTTTTCAGTCTCTAATTTCATTATTTTATCATTATAGTTTTTTTCTTTTTTCTTTTTCATTAGTGATAAAACGACTATTATTAAAACTATAGCAACTACTACATATGTAACAATCCATAAAGAAACATTAGTACCCATTTTATCACCTCACTTATTATAGTTTCATAAATATTTTATCATATTTATATTTTTTTTAACATATTTTTTACAAAATTATATATAAAAATACTAAAGAACTAAAGAAATCGTTGACATTACTAGCTTTTTTATATATAATTATTAATGCAAATCAACTGATGCAGCAGATAAAGAAATCTATAATGTGTCTTGTGTTAGTAACGAATGCTGCAAAGCGAAAACACATATAAAGACTCCCTATAGATTGACTTTATCCCTTCAATTGATTGTAATATAATTGAAAGGAGAATATTATGTCAAGATACACAGGACCAAGTAACAAACAAGCTAGACGTGTTGGTTTTTCAATTTTAGAAAATGGTAAAGATTTAAAACGTCCTTATGGACCAGGACAACACGGAAATGCTAGACATGGTAAACTATCTAACTATGGTGAACAATTAAAAGAAAAACAAAAAGTTAGATTTATGTATGGAGTAAATGAAAGACAATTTAAGAAAACTTTTAAAGAAGCAGGAAAACTTGCTGGTAAACATGGTGATAATTTCTTAGGTTTACTTGAATCTCGTTTAGATAATTTAGTTTATCGTATAGGATTTGCTTCAACTCGTCGTGGAGCTAGACAATTAGTTAACCACGGACACATAACTGTTGATGGTAAAAAAGTTGATATTCCATCATATAGAGTTAAACCAGGACAAGTTATTGGATTAAAACATAAAGATTTAAAAGTTGTTAATGAGTCATTAGAAAAAGTATTAAAAAGAGTTGAATTCATTAATTATGATGAAGGAAAACAAGAAGCAACTTACGTAAGAATACCTCAAAGAAATGAATTAAATGCTGATATTAATGAAGCATTAATAGTTGAATTCTATAACAGATAATATTAAAAACATCTTCAAAAAAGATGTTTTTTTTAATTATTTTTCAATTGTCCTTCAAAATTATATTCATTAATTAAAGTCACATAGTTATATTTATTACTACCTAATTCTTTATTCTTAGAATTAGTAAAGCCAGCAACCAACAATTTGTCATTTTTAACAATTAAAGCTCTATAATAATCATTATTTTCATATGCATATTCATTTGTCCAATCCTGCTTTAAATCATAATCATATTTAGAAATAATTCCTTTGTAAATATAATCAACAAAAAGAGAATCTTTTTTACCTTCTTTTTTAGCAGAATCACCTACCAAATATAATTTATTATTATAACTTATAATATCATTCCAAATAGAATAATCTTCCTCTTTATATGTAATTTCATTTATCTTTTTACCAGATAAATCATATTTAACAATAGTTGCTTTTTCTGTAATCTTTTTATCCTCTTCTTTAGTCTTAGAACATACAGTAAATATATTATTATCTGCATATACTAGTGAAGTAAAACCACTTTTATTTACATCTTCATATTCAATATTCATCTTTTCATTAAGTTCTTTATCTAAAGATATTAATATAGCTTTTTCAGATGAAGAACTTCCAACTACATAATACATATCATCTATTTTGATTATATCATTAAAAGAACCAGATTTATTAGAAGCAAAACGATTTGTTTTTAATACTTTACCAGATAAATCATACTTAACAATAATAGCTCCACCTTTTTCTTCATTTCCAATAACATCACTTTCATAAATACTACTACCAACTACAATAATAGTATCATTGTCAATTAATAAACTTTTAAAGTAAGAATTATCTAACTCCTTATATGTTTTATCCCAAATAACTTTACCATCTTTATCAAATTTAACAATCAAAGCATCTTTAAGACCTGATTTATGTTGTTTTTCAGTACTTTCTACTGCACCAACAACTATATAACCATCACTTACTTCAATTGCATCATAAAATACACTTCTATAATTTTTATCATATTTAAATTCTTTAACTAAATTATTATTATCATCATAAATAGCAACTTTACCAGATTCTTTATCAAGTTTTTCATTTATCTCGCTATTAGAAAAATCACTACTACCAACAACAATATAACCATTGTCTAAATTAATTATTTTTTGAGCTAAATCAATATTAAAATCTTTATTTTTAGTAAGCACTAAATATCCAAACCAGATAAATTCTAATATTACAATAGCAATCCCGATAAAACATATATATTTAAGAACTTGAAATACTTTATCTTTTTCATGTTCTTTTTTATTTTTTAGCTTCTTATAATTAACTTTCTTCATTCTATCACCAATATTATTTTAACAAAAAAAGAAGATTTTTTAAACATATTTCACTAAGAAATATTTTTTCTTTCTTCTTACTTTAAACATTTTAATTATCTTAAACAGCCAAATGTAAATTGCTTTACTTTCTTTTTAGTTTCAATCATTTCTATTTGTTGTTTTCTAAAATCATCATCCAAAATAGCAAAATCTAATATATTTATATTACTCATTAAAAAACCATTTCCTGTCTTTTTTAAATTTGGTAAATCTAATTTTTTTAATAAACAATTCATATACAGAAAAGAATCTCCAACAGTTTCTAAATTTGGTAATGATAACTCTAATAATGAATCATTACAACGTAAAAAATAATTATCTACTTTTTCTAAATTTGGTAATTCTACCATTTTTATGTGTCTATTATGATATAAAAAATGAGCATCTATTACTTTTATATTTGGTAATGATAATTCTGTTAATGTTTGATTATAAAATAAGAAACTATTTCCTATAATTTCCAATTTTGGCAATAATAGTTTTATTAATGAACAATTATCATGCATAAAGAAATTACCAATTTCTCTTATATTTGGTAAATTAAGCTTTTTTAATGCTTGATTATTAAATAAGAAACTGCTTTCTATAATTTCGACATTAAATAAATTTAATTCTAATAACGTATCGTTATAATATAAAAAATAATCACCTATTTCTTTAATATTATTATTTTTATATCCTATAAGTCTATTTTGTTTATCTAAAGTAATGATAATATCTTCTCCGTATTTAGGAATAATAGTTATATCTTTTACCTTTTCCTTATTCTCTATTCTTATCTTACTTACATCACTTATCGTATCTAAAAAAGAATCCCCAATATATGTGTTATATAAAGATAATTTTTTATTTATTAAATCTAAAACAAAATAATCAAATACAACATACTTTTCTTTTTCCAATCTATTCACTTGATAATTATCTATAATGATATTATTTGGGCAATAATATATATTATTTATTTCATAATTATACTTATAATATTTACCATCATTCGCTTGTACATAATTTAGTATTTCAAAACCATTACCTTTATGCTTTTGAACAATTCCATAAGCGTTTTCAAAACTTTTAGTTAAACCTGGTATGATATTATCTAAATTATTAGAAAATGTCGCATCTGGATTATTTACGGTATGATTATATCTATTTTTTATTGATAAAGTATTTGTTTCATCCTTTGTAAATTGAATACTAATTACACTCGTCCCGTAGGCATCTTGCCTGTTTGGATTTTTAAAATCTTCCCTTTTTATATTCTCTACATCTTTTTTAACCGCAAAGAAAACATAACAACTTTGTAATCGATTATCACTAAATGTACAAAGTTCTTCACCAGAAGCATAATACTTTTTAAAATTTTGTATTTCTTCTTCTGTAGTACATTCAAATAACTTATATCCTACATCACTTAAAAGTTCTTTAGGTGTTTTATTTACAATAATTTCATTATTATTTTCAACAGCTACTAAACTATAAATATAATTTTTAAAATCACTTTCTAAAGTATTAGAAACAATATCATCATATAACATATGACTAGGATCAAAATGATCCATTAAAATCTTAGATAATAGTCCTTCTGTTTCTAAAAGACTAGAAAAGTTTTCTCGACAAAAATGCATCATATCTTCGCCATATTTTTTCTTTATTATTTTTAAATCATTATTCATGATATTCATCCCCTAAAACTGCCTTTTATTATATAAGCAAACACTTTAAAAGTAAAGAACAAATGATAAAAGTCATTATAAAAGGATGATTTTCATCATCCTCATAATCAATTCATTTAGCAAACTTATTGTTCATCAACACTATTTGACAAAAAAATAAATTTTATAAAAATATATTTCTTCTAAAAATAAATATATAAATATATAAATATATAAATCTATAGTTTTTTTTGCTTTACTTTTTTCTGCTTTTCAAATAAATTTTGGTGTTCTTTTACAAATCTACCTTTAATAACAGCATCTTCAGGAATATTTATACTTCTCAAAGAATCATTACATATAAGAAAATTATATCCTGCTTTTTGTAATTTTGGTAAATCTAATTCTGTTAATTCATTATTATGAAATAAAAAACTATCTCCTATAAGCTCCGCCTTTGGTAATGATAATGACACCAAAACTTGATTGTATTCTAAAAAAAAGTTTCCTATACTTTTTAAATTAGGTAAATTTAACACTCGTAAAGCATCATTACAATTAAGAAAACTAGATCCAATCATTTCTAATTTTGGTAAATGCATCATCGATAATACATGATTATAAAATAAAAAAGAAGAACCAATTGTCTTTACCTTAGGCAATTCTATTTCCGACAATACTTTATTACAAGTCATAAAGTGGTCGCCTATCTTTTCAACGCTAAATAATTCCACGCTAGTCAAAAGCTCATTATAATATAAAAAACAGCGTTCTATTGTCTCTACATTATTATTTTTATATCCTATAATATGATTTTCTTTATCTAAAGTAATTACAACAACTTCTCCTTCTTTTTCAGTTATATAGATTTCTTTTTTATCTTCTTTATTTTCTAATTTTATTTTTTCTATATCCTTTATAGTATCTGGAAAAGAGTCTATTATATCATCATATAAAGTGATTTTCTTATTTACTAAATCTAATATAAAATAGTCCATTATTATATATTTTTCTTTTTCATATTGTTTAGCTTTAAAGTTTTTAATAATAATATTATCTGGACAATAATAAATATTATCTATCTCATAATTAAATTTGTAATATTTTCCTTCTGCCTTTGTATAATTTGTTATTTCAAAATCATTATTCTTGTATTTTTGTACAAGTCCATATTCTTTTTCAAAACTTTCTGTAAGCCCCGGAATAATATTATCTAAATTATTTGAAAATGTGGCGTCTGGATTGCTTACTGTATGATTGTATCTATTTTTTATTGATAAAGTATGGTTTTCATCTTTTGTAAACTGAATACTTATCACACTTGTTCCGTAAAGATCTTGTCTTTTAGGATTAGTAAAGTCTTCCCTTTTAATTTGACCTACATCTTTTTTAACCGCAAAGAAAACATAACAACTTGATAATCGATCATCACTAAATGTACAAAGTTCTTCTCCCGGAGCATAATATCTTTTAAAACTTTGTATTTCTTCTTCTGTAGTACATTCAAATAAATTATATCCTACATCACTTAAAAGTTCTTTAGGTGTTTTATTTACAATAATTGCATCATTATTTTCAACATCTACTAAGCTATAAATATAATTTTTAAAATTTCTTTCTAAATTTTCTTTTTTGATATCATTAAATAAATAATGGCATGGATGGAAATGTTCCAAAAGAAGAGTTTGTAATAATCCTTCTGTTTCTAAAAGACTAGAAAAGTTTTCTCGACAAAAATGCATCATATCTTCGCCATATTTTTTCTTTATGATTTTTAAATCTTCATTCATAATAACACCCCAAAAAGTGACTTCTATTATAAATGAAAACAAAAGAAAAGTAAAGAAAAAGAGGATTAAACATATTTCACTAAGAAATATTTTTTCTTTCCTCTTCTTATTACTAAGTATTTATTATCAATACAATCTTTTTTAGTAATTTGTTTATCTTCTAATATCTTCTCTCCATTTAAAGAAATACTTCCATTTCCAATAAATTCTCTAGCTTCTCTTTTACTAGAACAAATATTATTTTCTACTAATAAATCAACAAGTAACATATCATCATTTATATTACTAGATGGAACATTTTTAAACGCCACTTCTATTTCTTTAGAAGAAAGTTTAGAAACATCTCCTGAAAATAATATTTCACTTATTTCTTGAGCTCTTTTAAATGATTCTTCACCATGTAAATCAGTAATTATTTCACGAGCTAAAGCTTTTTGAGCAATTCTTAAATGAGGAGCTTCATTATGTTCTTCCATAGTTTTAATTATTTCTTCTACTGATAGGAAAGTAAATACTTTCAAATAAGATTCAACCATAGAATCATCAGCATTAATAAAGTATTGGTACAACTCATATGATGAAGTTTTATTTTCATCTAGCCATAAAGCGTTCCCTTCACTTTTTCCAAATTTATTACCATTTGCATCTAATATTAAAGGCATTGTAAATGCATATGCTTCTTTATCTTCAATTTTTCTTATTAATTCTATACCAGTAGTAATATTTCCCCACTGATCAGATCCTTCTACTTGCATTATACAGTTTTTATCTCTAAATAATCTTAAAAAATCATATCCTTGAATTAATGTATAAGAAAATTCTGCATAAGTTATTCCGGTTTCTAATCTTCTACTTATAATATCTTTATTAAGCATATAATTTACATTAATATATTTACCAACATCTCTTAAAAAAGTTAAATAATCAAATTCCTTCATCCAATCATAATTATTAACAATCTCAGCTTTTCCATCAAATATTTTATCAACTATCTTTTTTATACCTTCTAAATTCTTATTTAATTCTTCATATGAAATAATTTCTCTTTCCGCAGTTGGTCTAGGATCTCCAATAAGACCTGTCGCTCCACCAACTAATAAAATAGGATGATGTCCATATTTAGCAAGACGTTTTGCGGTTACTAATGATGAATAATGCCCAATATGAAGACAATCCGCAGTTGGATCTGTTCCCCAATAAAACGTAATTCTCTCATCATTTAATTTCTTTTCTATATCTTCTCCTGCAACATCTTTAATTAATCCTCTCCATTTTAATTCTTCAAAAAATGTCATATTATCTCTCCTTTCAAAATAAAAAGACTTTAATCACAAAGACGAGTATAAACCCGTGGTACCACTTTGTTTCATAAAATCTTATGCACTCAAAACTTTAAAGCAGTTCTACTAATAAGCTCCATATATGTAACTTCATTATATAATAGTCTAGTTTACACCAACCACTAGATCTCTAAATTCTATACATATAACTAATATATATTTCATCGCTTTTATATATAATATGTTAACATACTAAAAACAGAAAGTAAAGTTTAAAAAACAACTAATATAATGTATAACCCTTACATAAAAAATAAACTATGCTTAAATATTAAAAAAAATAAAAAAGAAGATTATTCTTCCTCTAATTTATTTAATACTTCTCTTATAACACTAGCAGCTTTCTTTTTTAATTCTTTTGCTGTTTTTTCTAATACTGGTGTACCTTTTTCAATAGTATATTTTACTAAATCTTCACATTTATTTTCTACTTCCTTAGCTTTCTTTTTAGCAATTTTTAAAGCTTTTTCTTTATCTAAATCTGCAAGTTCTACACGAATTTCAGTAACTTTTTTATTAACATAATCTTTAACTTCATCAACGTCAATATTTTTTGCTTTATCAATTAATTCATCCATTTTGTTTTTTAAATCTGCTCGTAACTCACTACCTTTTTTAGGAGCGAATAACATACCAAGTGCTGCACCAACTGAAGCACCAATTATAAACTTTCCTAAACCTTTACCTTTTTTACTCATTTTCTTCAATCCTTTCGTTTTCTTCCTCTTCAATTTTTTCTTTTTTAGACTTCTTTTTCTTTGTAAATATTTTAGTAATTAAATTTCCTAAACCATCAACTAATTTATCACTTATATCAGCCATTGCATCTGTTAAAAAATCAACAATAGAAAATAAGCCATTTAAAGAATTAACTTTTTTTTCAACAGAATCAACAACTTTATCCATCCTGTCTAATGTTTTAATCATCTTAATTCCTAAAACTATTAATACAATTAATAATATGCTACCTAGTATATAAATTATTATAGGTAATATTGTAGAAACAAAATCCATAACTATTCTCCTTCATCATACATTGAATCAATTAAATCAAATAAATTATCTTCGATATCTATATTTATATCATCTTCATCTTTTTCTTTAGAACGTTTTTTCTTAGGTTCATCTGTTATTACTTGTTCTCTATCTTCTTCAGATACTTCTTCTTTTTCAGATCTAGTTTTTCTTTTAGACCTCGTTTTCTTTTTACTATCTTTATAATCAACATTATATTCTAAACCAAGATCTTCAAAATATTCTTCAGCATCTCCCACTGTAACACTATCAACAATAGGCTTCATTTGTGTATCTGTCATATCAATTGTATCATTATCTACATCTGTAATTTCAATATCATTAGTTTCTTCTATATCGTCCTCTATTTCACTTACTGTTGCTTCTGTAACTCCTTCAGGAATTCCAAAAGCTTTCGCACGAACTTCATCAAGATCTAATTTAGTAGAACTAAAACTAAATACTGGAGGATCTTTTCTTTCTGGTTTATTTTTTTCTCTAATTTCATCTGATTTATAATTTTTATCAAGCACTCCGTATACAGGAGAAATAACTGGAGAAGGTTTAAATGCTTTTACTTCTTTTCTATCTCTTAAACTATATGATGCTGAATTAAGATCTCTAGTATAACTATTAGAATATGGTTCTTTATGATAATCACTTTCATAGTTAACAGTAACTCTATCAGTATCACTTACTCCATATATATTATTTTCTCTTTTTGGTTCTTTATACTCAATTTTTTCATCTATTATATTTTCTTCTTCAGTTATTTCTTCTTCATCATCTAAAATAACTTGAAATTTAAAATTATCATCAGAATTTTTTTTGAAATTTTCTTCAACTAAATCATCTTTAACATCATCTTCAATAAAATCCTCTAACTCTTCTATTGGTTCTTCTTCAATAATTTCTTTTTGTATTTCTTTAGGCTCTCTTTTAGGAACCTCAACTTTCTTTACTAATGGTTTCTCTTTTTTTACTTTTTTTGGTTTTTCTTCTACTTCAATCTCTTCTTCTTCAAAAAATACATTTTTTAATTTATCTAATAAACCCATTTTAATAACCTCCATTAATCCTCAGATTTATCTATTGTTATTTGATCATCTGTTGGCAACTCTCCATCTACATCATAATATTTATCATATTCTTGAACATATTGCAAGAAACTACTAGTATCTTTTTCTTCATCAAATAAACTAAATTGTTCTGATGAATAGTTAAGTTTATTATCACCAACCATACTTTCTATTATATTTCTATTAAACTGTATTGAATTCAAAATATAACAAATATTAATAACAGAATCTTTTAAATCATCTTTTTTTACATAAGTTTCTATTTTTGCGTAATTATAATAAGCCTCAATATAATAATCATCATCATTTTCTTTAATATCAATATATCCAGTCTTATTTTTATAATTAATATTTTTAGAAAAATATAAGTTACCATTTTCTTTATGTTTTATATTATTTTTATAATAATAAGAAATAATATCAACATATAAATAATAATCATTATTATTATAAGATAATAGTTGATTATAATCATGTTTTTCTTTTAATATTACTCCGTGCGGTATATAGTATTTATAACCTTCCAAAACAACATTATCTAATTTAATATTTTGTTCTAAAACTTTATCTATTACAACATCTAAATCATCATAATTAAAACTATTAATACTACAACCAGTAACTAACAATACTGCCAAGAGTAAAACAAATAATTTTTTCATATTCCACCTACTCTTATATCATTATAACAAATTTTTTACAATTTATCTACTATTTTAATCTTTATATCCTTTTAACTCATATATTCTATTATTTAAACTAACAAATTTATCTTCATATTCAGTAGTTATTCTTTCTTCATCCTCTATTTTATGCAAATCCAAACTAACATCTTTTAATTTATAACCATAATCACTCATACTCTCAATAGAATATTCAAACAAGTGCTGATTATCAGTTCTAAGATAGATACTTTTTTCATTTTTAAATAAATTTTCATATTTATTTAAAAACACCGGAGAAGTAAGTCTTCTTAATGCATGTCTTTTTTTAGGCCATGGATCTGAAAAATTTAAATAAATCCTATCTATTTCATGAGAAAAAACTTCATCTATATTTAAAGCATCCATTCTAATAATATAAAGATTTGGAAGTTCTTCTTTCACCCTTTCTATAAGTCTTGCTAAAACACTATCAAACTTTTCAATCCCTATAAAATTAATATTAGGATATTTCAAAGCATTTTCATAAACAAATTTACCTTTCCCAGAACCTATCTCAATATATATTGGATTATTATTTTTAAATAATTCATGCCAATGACCTTTATAAATAATTGGATCTACTATTAAAAAATTACAATTATTCAAAATTTCTTCTTTATTTTTTACATTTCTTAGTCTCATATAAAACACCTATGAATATTATACAATATAGTAACTAAAAAATAAAGTAATCATAAAATAAAAAAGAGGAGATATTATGAATAATCAAATACCATTTTTTATGCCAATGTATCCAAATAATAGATTAGATAATAATATTATTGAAAGATTAAATATAATTGAAAAAAGATTAGACAAAATTGAAGAAAGAATTACAAATTTAGAGAAGACAAAAATAATAAAATTGGAGAACAAAAAAAATTCTTATGAAAATTTTAAAGAAGGATACATGATTTAATAATTGAATTGTATAAAGGTTTTTACCTTTATTTTTTTTTAAATAACGTTTATACTAATATTATAAGGATGTGTTCATAATGAAATTTTTAACAAATGTTCCTAAAAAAGAATATGAAAAGTTTGTAACTTCACATGAAAAAGCTCATTTTCTACAAAGCTATAGTTGGGGAGAATTCGCTAAAAGAGAAAAAGGATTAATACCTTATTATGTAGGATTAAAAGATAAAGATAAATTGGTTGCGACTGCTTTATTATTAGAAAAAAAATTACCATTAGGCTTCAGTTATTTTTATAGTCCACGTGGTTATGTAATAGATTTTAAAAATAAAAAACTATTAACAGAATTTCATAATAATATTATAAGTTTTATAAAAAAACAAAAAGCAATTTTTATAAAAATAGATCCAGATATAGTAATAAACAAACAAAACTATTTAAATGAAAAGCAAGACATAAATTCTGATGAATTAAAACAAAAATTAGATAATATAGTAAGTTTAGGCTATCGTCATCAAGGATTTACTAAATATTTTGAAACAATGCAACCAAGATTAACTTTTAGAATAGATATGAATGATACTTTAGAAAACATTGAAAACAAATTTTCAAAAACTACTAAACAAAGAATTAAAAAAGCTGAAAAATTAGGTGTTGAAACATATCTAGGTAATAAAGACGATATAAAAACATTCTATAATTTAATGCTTTTAACTGAAAATAGAAAAGATTTTGTATCTCATAATCTAGAATATTATGAAAAATTATATGATATATATAATAAAGACAATAAAATGTTATTATTTTTAGGTAAAGTAAATATAGATAAAATATTAAAAATATTAGATAAAGATAAAAGTGAAATAAAAAAAGAATTAGAACAATTTGATACAAAAGAAACATTAGGAAAAAGTGCTCACAATAAACAAAAAGAATTATTGAAGCGCTTAGATAAAATAAATCTAGATATTAAAAATTATCAAGAAAACAAAGAAAAATATGGAAACGAAATAGTATTAAATGCCCATGTAATATTAACTTATAAAGATAAAGCTTGGGTAGTTTATGCTGGCAATCATAATATTTTAACTGAAACATATTCTAATTATTTAACATACAAACATCATATTGAATATTGTTATGAAAATAGTATAAAGATGTATGATCAATTTGGTACTGTTAAAGATTTTGAAAACAAAAGATATAAAGGACTTCATGAATTCAAGAAAAAATTTGGTGGTGATTATACAGAATTTTGTGGAGAATATGATTATATCACAAATAAACCAATGTATTTTGTATTTACTAAATTAGTTCCATTATATAGAAATATAATTAAAAATATTGCTAAAATTATTAATAGGAGGAAAGAACAATGAAATTAGTTGAACTAGAAGAAAAAGAATTTAAAAAGTTTGCTGATAAACATGAACAAATTACATTTCACCAAACTATAAATTGGGGTAATTTAAAAAAGACTAATGGTTGGATTTCTCATTATATAGGTGCTATGATTAATAAAAAAATAGTTGCCGGAGCTTTAATTTTAGAAAAAACAACTCCATTAAAAAAGAATATGTTTTATTCACCAAGAGGCTTCCTAATTGATTATAATGACAAAAAATTATTAAAAGAATTTACTATTGAAATTAAAAAATACTTAAAAAATAAAAATGGTATCTTTTGTAAAATAGATCCATATGTTATTCATAAAGAAAGAGATATTGATGGAAATATTATTAAAGATGGTATTGATAACACTAATGTAATTAATAATTTAAAAGAATTAGGATATAAACATTTTGGATTTAACTTAATGCAAGATACACTCCAACCAAGATGGATGTTTACTCTAACATTTAATGGTAAGAACGAAGAAGAAATAATGAAAGAAATGGATCCAAAAACTAGACAATTACTTAGAAAAAATGAAAGAAGTTGTATCAAATGTAGGGAAATAAGTTATGATGAAATAAAAACTTTTAAAGATATTATGCAACATACAGGAGATAGAAGAGACTTTATAGATAGACCATTATCTTATTATCAAGATATGTGGAACAATTTACATGACGATGGAATATTTAAAATATTATTTGTAGAACTTCATACAAAAGAATATATTAATGTCTTAGAAGAAGAAATAAATCAATTAAAAAAAGAGATGAAAGAAAGAGCCTATAAAAAAGATAATAATATTTTAAAAATGAATGAAAAAAAATTTAACTCTCATCAAAAACAAGATGAAGAAACTATAAAAAGAAATGAAAAGAAGATAAAAGAAATAAAAGCTTTACAAAAACAATATGGAGATATTATTACAATGGGTGGAATATCATTTTTAATATATGGAGATGAAGTATTATCTTTAAATGGTGGTACATACGCTGAATTTATGAATTTTAATTCTGCCTATACACTACATTGGGAAATGGTAAAGTACGCCATTAATAATGGTTATAAAAGATATAATTTTTATGGTATAACTGGCGACTTTAATGAATCTAATCCTCTATATGGCTTATACTTATTTAAAAGAGGCTTTGGAGGAGAAGTAACTGAACTTATAGGAGAATTTGATCTAGTAATAAATAAACCATATTATTACTTATATAAGCTAGCTTTTTCTTCATATAAAGCACTTAAAAATATAAAAAATAAGTTAAGAAAAAACAGGTAAAACCCTGTTTTTATTTTAATATTTTACCACTAGTAACAAAGTCTAAATAATCATCTGCACTTAAATGATTATTAGGTTCTTTATATTCAAATAACTTTATAGCGCCTATTTCTTCTTTTGAAATATTATATTCGTTTTTAAGAAACTTTATATACCTACTTAATTGATCATTTAATAAATCATCAATAAATAAATATTTATGAACTCCACCATTAGGAGCATCAGAGTTTTCAAACCAACACCAATTATTATTATCTTTAAATATTAAAAATGAATGAGTTGGATATATATTATCATAATCTAATAAAACCATTTCAAAAACTGTTTTAACTTCATATCCATGTTCTAAAAACCAAATTCTTTCAAATTCTACTTGATCCCAACAATTACCTAATTTAGTATTTAAAACATCACTATGATTTTCTAATACATAAACATCTCTCCAAATATCATTAAAATCAGCTTCAACAGGAGTATGCACTTTATTAAATTTATCTAAATAACCATAACTAATATTATACTTCATCCAATCATATAACTCTTCTGGAGTTACTATATCTTTATATTCTTTCATATTGAATCCCCACTTATAGATATATTATAAAACATAAAATAAATTAATGTAAAGAAAGAAGAACAAGACCTAAAAAAACTATTATTATATTAATTAATTCTTTTATATTAGGCTTATTTTTAATTCTTAATAAAAATGCTAATAAAGTAGTTATGATCAAAGTAATAGGTTTAATCATTTGAGAATATATAACAGCATTACTAGATAAATAATTCGCAGAGTATATAAGACCAAAATTAAATATTTGTTGAATAAAAAGAATTACTAATATTTTTTTACTTATTTTAAAATCAATATTCTTATTTTTTACATTAACTAATACTAATATAATATTTAAAAGTAAGATATATAGAGAATTAGACCAATATTTTAAAATATAAAAAGCAACATATCCAATTCCTAAATCAGTAATTATTCTAATAATTAAATCTTTTTTTAAATCTTTTAAAGATAGTTTTACTTTTGAAAAAGAAAAAATACCATAAATTATTAATATAATAGAAATTACTGAAATTAAAGAAAAAGTTTTAATTTTAATAATACAATCAATAACATACGCGAATAATATAGACAAAGACATGTAAGTAGTAACTTCATGAGGTTCCAAATATTTTAAAATTCCTACAATAGATTGTTGTTTATAATATCTAAAGATCATAGCTAGAAATAATAATAAAATTGGAATTATACTAAAAGAAAATCTTATTTTATCAAAACACATAGTAAAAATAGCAAATGGAATGATGAATAAACACTCAAAGAAAAAATACGTCTTTTTACTTATACCACTTGAAACAATTAATTTATCTAAATAAGTAGAAAGAGTACTACAAAAAGATCCTATAATCATAATAATAAATAAATTCATAATAACACCAAAAAAACACTTATATAAATATTAAATGTTTATTTATAAAAAGTGTTATTTTTTTATTTTAGAAATTATTTTAAATATGTAATAGAAAATACTAGTAGGAAGTTCATACTCACCTATTAATTCTTCTACATAACCAGTAAAACCTTTCTTAAAATCATATATTCCATAATTCTCTGGATGTTCATTGATATTAGCAGGTATTCCATAAAAATTATACCTTCTAAATTTATCATTATTTTTAATTCCTCTAGTAATCATTTCCCACTGAATAATGTATGGAGCACATAAATACATATATTCTTTATAATTACCTCCAAATAAATAGACTATCTCATCACCATAAGTAATAAATACACCACCAGATAAAGGAATAATATTACCATGTGCTTTCTTTAATACCTTCGCATCACTTATTTTTTCTTCAATTCCCGCAATTACTTCTTGTTGTTTATCCATTTTTTCAACTGTTGCGTTATTTTTCATCAAAGTATTTAATTTATCTTTTTCTTCTTCTAATTGTTTCTTATGCTCTTTTATATATTCTTGTAAATGTATTTCCGCAACAATATAATTAATTTCATCTTTTGGTTTAAATAATTTATACATATCTTGAAAATATTTTAAATCTCTATTAGAAAAACCTTTTCTATTACTAGTAGAATCAGTTAAATCTTTTATTAAACTAAGTTCATCATAAGGAACCTCTCTAATATGAATTGCGTTTTTTAAACCTTTATTTATATTTCTTCTAGTAAAAGAACGCATTCTTTTTAATAAATCTTGTTCAGTTACATCTAAATCTAAACAAAACATCCAACCTACTTGTTCTAAATTTTGACTTTTCTTAAATCCTAAATTAAATAGATTATCAACTATTTTAGAATTATCTAAACCTTCCTCAACAATATTTCCATCTATATCTCTTTCTTTATATATAACATATGGATCTATTCTTAATATATAACCATTTTTTTTCTTTATATATTTTTTTAAGTTATCAGCAAAAAATGTTAATAAGTCTATATCATTAAAATCAATTAAAAATCCTCTTGGTGAATAAAATTCATATTTTCCAAAGTGTCTTTTTTTTGATACTAACATCGTTGCACAAACAATCTTATTTTTATTTTTTACTCCAACATAATTAACATTCCAACCAGACTTTTTTCTTAATTTACCTATTTCTGGAGTTTGTAAAAAAGTCTTTAAAGGATGTTTATCTAAAAATTTTCTAAATTCATTTTCTTTTAATTCAATAAATTCCATATTATCTCCTTAATTTTAATTTACGCAAAATATTGTTAATAAATTCTTTACCAAAAATATTAGCAATGGTATTAGTTTTTAAAGTAACTATGAAATAAACAATCGCACCTACTATAGCGTAGAACAAAATTATAAATATATTCATCATTCTAGAAGAAGCTACTTCTGGTATAAATAATCTTAGTATACAAATTACAACACTCATAATAATAGACGCAATAATCATATTAAATAATTCTTTTATAGTATCTTCATAACTAACTTTATATTTTTTATTAATAAATAATAACATAATTATAGCTGAAATAGAAAAACCTAAAATAGAACCTGTAATTGCTCCATAAAACGCTGGTAAACCCATATTATTAAAAGCGTACATTAATGGAACATTTAAACATAATTTAATTAAAAGACCAGAAATAAGACCAATAAACACCATTTTATACTCTTTTAAAAGCTGAGTAATAGTAATAGCTAGTGTAAATACAGAAGTAAATAACGCTACAAAAATTGAATAAGCAAAAGTTATTGTTCCATAATAATTATCACCATAAAATAACATCCATACTGGTTTTGATAATAAACTAAGACCAACAGTCATTGGTATTGATACATATAACATAGATTGAAAAGCTTTATTTATTCCTCTTTTTACTCCTTTCATGTCTCCGTTTACAAAATTAGCAGTTAAATGTGGAATTAAAGAAGTAACAATACCTGTTCCTATTGCCGTAACAATATTATTTAATTTAGCTCCCCATGTTGATAAAACACCCATAACATTTTCGGCATCATTAACATTAAAACCAATACCATTAACTAAAGTCTTTACTAAAGTAACCATATCAATAGTATTATAGAAAGGTTTTAAAACATCAATCATAACAAAAGGAAAAGCATACATAAATAACTTTTTGGCAACTTCCTTAGTACTTATTTTAGGCTCTTCAACTTTAGATTTTGTTTCATTCAATTGCTTTTTATTTTTTCTAACTACACTAAGTATATAAATAAAAGATACTAAAGCTCCAAAAGTTGCCCCAAATACCGCAACTCCAACAGTTGTTTTTAATGATAAATTAAACACTTTTAAAGATAAGAAGCTTCCACCAACTATAACAATAACACGTGATACTTGTTCTAATATTTGAGAAATAGAAGTAGGTGTAATATATTTATGACCTTGTAAATAACCTCTATAAATACTAGCAACTGGAACTACTAAAATAGCAGTTGAAATAACCCTTACTACAAAAGTAATATCTTCAATACTATTACCACCACTTATATCACCAATTATCATTTTGGCAAAAACTGGCGCAAAAGCGAACATAATTACAAAACAGAATATACCTAATATTATAGATACTCGTCTACCTATATTAAAAGCTTCCTTCTTAGCTTTATAATAACCTAAAGTATTATATTCGCTAATGATTTTACTCATCGCTAAAGGAATACCTGCATAGCCAATTCCTAAAAAAATCATATATATATTATAAGCATAACCATATAAAGAACCAGCTTCATCTCCTATTAAAGCATAAAAAGGTATAACATATAAAATACCTAAAACTTTAGTTATTACAATACCTAAAGTTGCTATAAAGGCTCCTTGCATAAAACTATTCTTTCTTAACTTCTTACTTTTCATATTGACCTCTTTTCTATAGTCAATATATATTGTAACAAAAAAATGATATTTATTCAATATCACTTAATTTACATATATATTATTTTAATTTCTTTTTTAATTCTTTTACTTTTTTCTTCTTAGCTTTAATATCCGACATTCTCTTAAGCTTGTATCTACTATCATCCACTTCATTAGATATAGCCCCTGCATATTCAAAAGGATCATACTCTGCCCACACTGCTATAATCCATGGAATCAAACTTGCAACGAATCCCATAATACCAGACTTCACAGGATACTTTTTTAAATTAGAATTAATTTTATTTTTTTCTTCTTCATTTATTTGAACATCAGCTTTAATACTTATTTCATCAGTACCTAAATCAGATTTTAATCTTTCATCTGTTAATTCAACAACATCTTTATTTTTTACTTCTAAATCATATTTTTTTATAAGTTCAAAATAATCTGTATTAACAGCTTCCTCTACTTCTTCTTGAGAATGAAAGTCAATACCTTCTGTAGCCTCATAAGTATATCTAACAAGATTACCATCTTCTTCAAACCATCTAGTTTTTACATTTATATTTTCCTTATATAAACTGTTATTTAATTCTTCTTCATAATTACCTAAGCTATCCATAGATATAATTTTTACTTCATCACCAAGATCAACAGGATCAGCTTCAGTAACTTTATAAATAATAGAAGAGCCACCAGCCCAAACTCCCGCACTAACAACAAAAGGTAAAAGCATAAGTGAAACATAACCTGTAACTTTTAAATTTCTTATACCTTTAATCTTTCTAACTTTTCTCTTATCTCTTTTATATTCTTTTTTTGCTTCTTCATATTCTGTTTTTAGAAAAGGTCTATCATTTTTATAACCAGTTTTATTATAAACTTCCTTCTCTAAATCTCTTATTTCTTGTTCTAAATTTTCTTTATTCATTTTATTTTTCATGTTAAACCAATCCCCCAATAAAAGTAGGAATATTATAACATATATTAACAATTTTTTCAATAAATAATCATTTATTTTTATACATAATTAATGCTGAATAACAATATATTTGTTCTTCAGAAAAAACAGAACAAGATACACTATACTTTATATCAATAATCTCAATTTCTTCATCTATAAAATCATTTATGTCATTTTCTAAATCTTTTTCATGTCCTTCATCAAATATTTTCACTTTCAAAATCATCACCAAATAAACATTAACAAAAAAAAAGTAAGAATATTGTCTATTCTTTACTTATTTTATAAAAGTAATAATTATTATTTTCACTTTTTTTAAAAGTATAAATATATGTATTTAAAGAAGTTCTATATTGAGAAAAATTCTCTTCTTTAAAATTATCATCAATCTTATTTCTTAAATCAATATCACTATATAGAACATCATCACTAATAAATCCTACTTGTTGATATATTCTTAATTCTTTATCAGATTTAACAATTTTAATTATTTCAGGATAAATAATTATTTTTGATATAGAAGTACAATTATTATAAAATTCATAATTATCGTTATTAGTATTATAATTTACTTTTAAACATGTATCCGCACTTGTTGATGTTGTATCTTTAGAATATTCTAAACTTTCTCCAAAGATATCTTTATAAACTTTTTTAAAATCATCAACACTGGTAACAAACCCATTTTCTATTTTAGTATTTGAATCATTATCTTTAAGATTAAACCACATAATTTTTAATAAATCATCATTATTAAAATCCGATACTAAAACATCATTGGTTATTTTATAATAAAAAGAATCTAAGTATTCAGGTTTATAATTATGTTTATTTATACAATCTTCTCCTACTACTTTTTTATATAAATCTAAAGCAGTCTTATCATTTGTATCTAATTCTTCTTCTAATAATACCGTTTCAATGGTTTCTTCATTCTTATTTTCAGTTTTTTGAATATTAATATTAATTATTTTCTTTTGAATTAATATTCCACTTATTATTAAAATAAATGATAAAAGCATTAAAATAATAGATAAAACTAATATAAATTTGTTACCCTTTTTATCTTTCATAAAATCCTCCTATCATAAAAATTCTAACATATTAGAAGATTAAAGTAAATTAAAATAGGCTTGTATAAGCCTATTTTACTACAATATTTACAATTTTATTTTTTATGACAATAACTTTAATTACTTCTTTATCTTGAATATGTTTAATAACATTTTCTTCATTCAAAGCTTTAGATTTAATATTTTCTTCATCTTCGTCAACAGATATTGTAATAGTAGATCTTACTTTACCATTTACTTGAACCGCAATTGTTTTTTCGCTTTCAATTGTTTTAGATTCATCATAAACTGGCCAACTTGATTCACATATAGGAACAAATCCCATCATTTCATTTAATTCTTCTGTAATATGAGGCGCAACTGGATTTAATAGAGTAAGTAATAATCTATATTCATCTTTAGTAATATATTCACTTTCTTCAAATGTATTAGTTAAAATCATTAAAGTAGATATAGCAGTATTATAGCCTTGAGATACAATATCATCTTCTACTTTTTTAATACTTCTATGAATTAATGCTTCATGTGATTTTTGATAACCTTCTTCATCTTTTACTTTATCTTTTAATCTAATAACTTTATCAATAAATCTTTTACATCCTCTTAAAGATTCTGTACTCCAAGGAGCATCTTGTTTATAATCTCCCATAAACATTTCATATACACGTAATGTATCAGCACCATATTCATTTACAATATCATCCGGATTAATAACATTTCCTTTAGATTTAGACATTTTTTCATTATTAGATCCTAATACCATTCCATGACTTACTCTAGTCCAAATCATTTCTTTTTTAGGTACTAAGCCAATATTATATAAGAATTGAACCCAAAATCTAGCATATAATAAATGTCTTGCAGTATGTTCCATACCACCATTATACCAATCAACTTGTCCCCAATATTTCATTGCATCCATTGAAGCAAATGCTTTATCATTATGTGGATCCATAAATCTTAAGAAATACCATGATGAGCCTGCCCAGTTAGGCATCGTATCAGTTTCTCTCTTAGCTGGTTTACCACATTTTGGACAAGTAGTATTAACCCAATCAGTAATTTTAGCAAGTGGACTTTCACCAGTATCTGTTGGTTCATATTCCGCAACATCAGGAAGAACTAAAGGTAAATCTTCTTCATTCATTGGTTGCCATCCACAATCTTCACAATAAATCATTGGAATTGGTTCTCCCCAAAATCTTTGGCGTGAGAAAATCCAATCTCTCATCTTATAATTATTAACACGTCTACCTATTTCTTTTTCTTCTAACTTTTTAGTAATAGCTTCTTTAGCTTCTTCTACAGTTAAACCCGTAAATTCTTCTGAATTAATTAATTTGCATCCTTTTCCTAAATAGTCATGTTTTTCAAAAGCTTTTTCACTTACATCAGCACCATCAATAACTTGAATCATTTCAATATTATGTTCTTTAGCATATTCAAAATCTCTTTGGTCATGGGTAGGAACAGCCATTACCGCTCCAGTACCGTAATCACCTAAAACAAAATCTCCTAAGAATACTGGAACTTCTTTACCATTAACCGGATTAATTGCTTTTATTCCTTTCAATATACAGCCTGTCTTACCTTTATTAAGTTCAGTTCTATCCATCGCAGACTTTTTAGCTGTTTCTTTAATATAAGCTTCAGCTTCTTCTCTATTTTCAACCCTTGGTAATAATTCTTTTATTAATTTTCCATCTGGCGCAATGACAAAGAAGGTTATACCATAAACAGTTTCTATACAAGTTGTAAAAACAGAAAACTTTCCTCCACCAACTATATCAACATCTAATTCTACACCTTCACTCTTACCAATCCAATTTATTTGTCCAAGTTTAACACGATCTGCGAAATTAGTATCATCAAGACCTTTTAATAAGTCTTCTGCATAATCACTCATTCTAAGCATCCATTGCGATTTTTCCTTTTGTTCCACTGTGCTTCCACATCTTTCACATACACCACCAGCAGCATCCTCATTAGATAAAACTGACTTACAAGTAGGACACCAATTTACTGGAATAGTATCTTTATAAGCCATACCATGCTTATAAAATTGTAAAAATTGCCATTGTGTCCATTTATAATAATCTGGATCTGTTGTTGAAAATTCACGATCCCAATCAAATGAGAACCCAAGTGATTTCATTTGTCCTTTAAATGTTTTTATGTTTTCTCTTACTGCATCTTTAGGATGAATGTGATTCTTTATAGCGTATTGTTCTGCAGGTGCCCCAAAAGCATCCCATCCCATAGGATATAGAACATTATACCCTTGTAATCTTTTCATTCTAGCAAGTGCATCTTGTGCGGTATAACTTCTAACATGGCCTACATGAAGACCACTTCCAGATGGATAAGGAAACTCTACTAAAATATAATATGGATCTTTAGTATCATTTGTCTTTGCTCTAAAAACACCTTTATCTTCCCAATACTTTTGCCATTTACTTTCTATTTCTTTTATTGTTTTTAACTCTTTCATCTATAACCAATCCTTTCTTAACTAAATAATTTCCAAAAATTGTATAACTAATTAAAATAACAGGTATCATTAATACTACTGCAACTAAACATTCTATATTCAGTTTATCAATAAAACTTACCCAAAAAAGTATGAGCGCAATATCTAACGCATTAATGAGCGCAATTGTTTTCATAAAATTATAATAATTTATTTTTTTCATATCTAATTTAAATTTTTGAATTAAAAATTTAACTTCAGTACTAGCCTTATTAGGATCATATTTCATCTTTTTTCTAATAACAAATATTGAATAATATAATCTTATTAAAATAAATGCCATTAAAGCTACTAATATATTTTTCATAATACTCCTTTCAAAAGAAAAAAACATTCTTCCATAAGGACGAATGTTTCGCGGTACCACCTTAATTCACAGATAACTGTGCACTTATATTTATAAAGGAATTACCCTTATTGTGTATTCTAAAGTCAAGTTCATATATTGTTTTTACTGATTTACACCATCCATCAGCTCTCTATAAAAAACCAATAAATTACTACTACTTAACACAAATATATTTAATATTATATTAAATTGTTGTAATATATTCAAGTAATTTTAAGAATAATTTTATATGATTTTGAGAAAGTCCTTTCTTTTTCAACTTTCTTATTGCTATTCTTTTCTTTTTAATAGGTAAGTCACCAAACATTATTGAAGATATTTCTTCTTTTAAAATAGTGGCAATTTGCAAATCCAAAAGAATACTATCAATATCTTCGTTAATAACACGAACTGCATCTATCTCAATATCTTTACCACGACAATTAACACTCAATTGTCCAATTGTTGGAACATGTTTTACTTCTACAATAAAATCGTTATCCTCAACATAAGATATGCAATCATGCTCAGTATCTCCAACATGAACATTTACTTTTTCTGCTTCTTTTGTATTTCTAAATCTTAATTTATAATCTCTATAATCTGGGACGACTCCACTCTTACCATCAATACTTCTTACAATTACCGTAAAATTATTTTTTAAATAATTATATTCTATATCTGTTTTTAAATAAAAACCTTCTTTATATAAAGCTGTTAACCCATCATCCTCGTATAAAGTATATTTGTTACTACTGCCTGGAAACAATTGAATTTCAAGTTCTGTAGGATTACCAATATTATTTTTATTACTTTTATTAGATAATGGTATAATAGCACCACTTTTTGCAAATACAGCATAATCTTCTTCTTTAAAGAAAGAAACATATTTTTTATTACCCATAAATTTTTTACCTGTTGTAAAATCATACCAAATACCTTCCGGTATAAAAAACTTATGAATGGTTCTATTCATTACTAAATCTTTCTTTTCAGTAATCGGCGCAACCATCATCTGAGAACCAAAAAAGTATTGATTTCTATAAACATTATCATCATAAACAAATGGATAATCATAATAAAATGGCCTTATAAACAATTTTGCATCATTATAATAATTATAAGCTTCTGTATATAAATATGGTATTAATCTATGACGAAGTTGTAAATATCTTACAACAATACTTTGTGTTTTTACATCCCATCTCCATGGTTCTCTTTTATAATATTTACCACCATTAACATTAAATCTAAGTATTGGCGAAAAAACACCAAGCTCAACACTTCTTATATATAACTCGCTTTCTTCTATACCACCATAATTACCACCAATATCATGACTTATCCAAGCAAGTCCAATATTAGCGCCACTTAAATTATAAAATGGTATTAGTTTTAAATTATCCCAATTAACTCTAGTCTTCCCCGAATAGATAACTGGATATCTATGAGACGCAACTAATGAATTTCTAGCAAGCATCATATTTCTTTTTGATAAATTCTTACCAGAATCTAAATATAAATAATGATTAATAGGTACTAAAGATTTAATATTTTTAAAATCATCATAATCATTCCAAAAGAAATCTACTCCAACAGATTCTAAAGGATTTAAAAATAATTTTAAGTAAACATCTAATATTCTAGGATCATATACATTAAATGGTATATCTTTACCTTGCTCTACTTGTATATATTTTAAAGCTTCATTATAAAATGTTTCATTACTTTTAATAGGATATTTTGGATTAATCTTAAGTCCAACCCTTATATTATTATTATGAGCATAATCTATCATTTCTTTAGGATTTTTAACACATACATCATAAAATGTATATCCAGGATTTTGATTAGGTAATGACCAATAGCTTAAAAGTAATATAGATAACGGTATCTCATTCCTAGAAAAATTATTAATTAAGTCCTCTATTTCTTCACTCTTATAATAATAATCTTTACTCCACCAATTTCCTAAAGCATATCTTGGAATAAAAGCAGGTTTTCCAGTAATTAAAAAATAATCACTAATTGCTTTATCAATTTCTTTTTTATATATAAATACATAAATATCAATGTTTCCATTAGGTCTACTAGCTAAAGTACCATCTTCCATAATTAATAATGTATCACTATCATCAATAGAAGCAAATCCATCTAAAGAGTAAAGACCCTTCCTATATTTTACACTTTTAGATTCATCAAGTGATACACTACTAGCTTCATAATTTTTAGCTTCTGGATGTTTATAATACCATTCTTTAGGTAACTCATTTGCTTTTAATTCTTCATTAATTGTTATTTTCAAATTCGCAGAACCATTTATTTTAGTACCTAAAAAATGTTTTCCTTTTAAATATTGTAAAACAAAATAATCAGTTTTAATTTCTAAATAAGTATCATCTTCACGTAATGTAAATTTAGGTTTTTTGTTATATCTATTAAGTACTAATTGACTAGGATAATCAACAAAAGCATTAGTAGGACTATATTCAAGTCTAATAAGGCCATCTGTAATAATAGTAAATCTATAATTATTTCCTTGAACAATAGCCTCACTATTACCTTTTGGTTTTTCCATATCATATCTAAATTGCTTACCAAGTTCATACATGATTATCACCTAGCCTCTTATTCTATATAAATGATAACATAATAATTAAAAAAAAACTAGCAAAAACTAATTAAAATAAAAAGATTGCCTAAGCAATCTAATTAAACTTATTTAGTTCCAGTTGAACCAAATCCACCTGCACCACGAATGGTATCATCTAATTCGTCTGCGATTTGATAATCAGCTTTTAAATATGGGGTAAGTACCATTTGGGCAATTTTATCTCCTGGCTCAATAGTTCTTGTTTCTGTTGAATGATTACGAAGAGCAACCATAACTTCACCTCTATAATCAGAATCAATTACTCCTACTTTATTTGCTGGAGCAAGACCTTTTTTACATCCAAGACCACTTCTAGCATATACTAAACCAACATAACCTTCTGGAATTTGAAAAGCTAGTCCTGTATGAATAAATTCAGTTGTATTAGGGGCTATATCTATTGCCTCATCCATACAAGCATATAAATCAGCTCCTGCAGCAAACTCACTACCATAAGTAGGTAATTTTGCTTTATCATCTAGTTTTTTAATATTTACTTTTTTTTCCAACATAAAACTCTCCTAATTATTTTTATAATGCAATACTATTTCATTTGTTTTTAATGTTTCTTTAACATCTATTATTCTTTGATTACTAGATCCCCTAAAATATTTAGTAACATCTTTTTTATCTTCAATAAACTCACCATCAACTATAACATCAACATTATTTAATATTTCTTTTGTAAAATTATATTTTTTACTCCAAGGAATCAAATCATCATCAAAAGAATAACCTGTATAAATCCAAATATTTTTACTTGGCAATTCTTTTTTTACTCTTTTAATTAACGGAAGAATTCCTTCTTGGTTTGCAAGTTCCATAGGTTCTCCACCCAAAATAGTTAATCCTTCAATATAACTATGATCTAAATAAGATATTATTTCATCTATAACTTCATTTGTGAATTCTTTACCATAATTGAAATCCCAAGCTTCTTTATTAAAACAGTTTTTACAATGATGGGTACAGCCACTTACAAACAAACTAACCCTAACACCAGTACCATTAGAAATATCGTAATTTTTTACCTCTACGTAATTCATAATAGCTCCTATAGATGTGTTACTCTAGATTTAATTTCTTTAGTTTTTCCTACATTCCAGAAATTTTCACCTAAGTAACCACAAGTTCTTCTAGTTACACTCATTTTATTTTTATTTTTATTTCCACAATTTGGACATTCCCATTCTAAATTATCATTAACTTTAATTTCTCCATCAAAGCCACAAACATGACAATAATCAGATTTTGTATTAAATTCAGCATATTGAATATTATCATATATAAATTTAACAACCTCTCTCATAGCTTCAAGATTATGTTCCATATTAGGAACTTCTACATAAGAAATACATCCTCCTGTAGATATTTTTTGAAATTGACTTTCAAAAGTAAATTTAGAAAATGCATCTATTTTTTCTCTTACATCTACATGATATGAATTTGTATAATATCCTTTATCAGTTACATCTTTAACACTACCAAATTTTTCTTTATCTATTCTTGCAAATCTATAGCATAAACTTTCTGCTGGTGTTCCATATAAACCAAATCCTAAACCAGTTTCTTTTTTCCATTTTTCACAGGCATTTCTTAAAGTATTCATAACTTTTAAAGCAAACTTTTCTCCTTCTGGAGTAGTATGAGAAACACCTAGCATAACTTTAGTAGTTTCATATATACCTATATAACCTAAAGAAATAGTTGAATAACCATCTTTTAAATATTTATCTATTTTTTCTCCTTTATCTAATCTTGCAATAGCACCATATTGCCAATGAATTGGAGAAACGTCTGATATAGTTCCAAGTAAAGCATGATGTCTACACATTAAAGCTTCATAACATAAATCAAGTCTTTCATCTAATAAAGCCCAAAACTTATCTTGATCTCCTTCTGATAACAAAGCAATTTGAGGCAAGTTAATACTTACAACACCTTGATTAAATCTTCCTTCCCACTTGTAATTACCATTTTCATCTTTCCAAGGAGATAAGAAACTTCTACATCCCATAGGACTAAATACATTCCCCTCATAATTCTCTCTCATCTTCTTAGCAGAAATATAATCAGGATACATTCTCTTAGCTGAACATTTTATAGCAAGTTCAGTTAAATAATCATATTTTCCACCACTTAAATTATTAAATTCATCTAATACATATATTAATTTAGGAAATGCTGGTGTTACATAAACACCTTTCTCATTTTTTATACCTTCATATCTTTGTTTTAAAACTTCTTCAATAATCATCGCATTTTCTTTTAAATATTCATCTTTAGGATCAAGATGTAAGAAAAGTGTAACAAAAGGAGATTGTCCATTAGTAGTCATCAAAGTATTAATTTGATATTGAATTGTTTGTACACCCGCAGATAATTCATCTTTTAATCTATCTTCAGCGATTGCTTCTATTTGTTCAGTTGTTAATATATCTTTATATTTTTTAGTCAATTTCTTTTTAAATTTATTAAAACTTTTTCTTAAATATTTTCCTAAGTGAATCAAGTCAACAGACTGTCCACCATATTGACTAGAAGCAACTGCTGCAATGATCTGAGTAGTAATAGTACAAGCAACTTGGAAAGATTTAGGACTTTCAATCATTTTTCCATTCATAACAGTACCATTATCTAACATATCACCAATATTTATTAAGCAACAATTAAATATAGGTTGAACAAAATAATCAGCATCGTGAAAATGTAATATTCCTTCTTCATGTGCTTTAGAAATTTTTTCAGGCAATAATATTCTCTTAGTTAAATCCCTTGAAACCTCTCCTGCAATATAATCTCTTTGAGTAGAAGCTAAGGCTGTATTTTTGTTAGAATTTTCTTCAGCTAATTCTTTATTATTATTTTTGATTAAGCTTAATATAGATTCATCAGTTGTATTACTCTTTCTAACTAAAGCTCGATTATAACGATATACAATATATTCTTTGGCTAAAGGATATTTACCAAGACCCATTAATTTTTCCTCTATTACATCTTGTATTTCTTCTACTAAAACTCTTTTTCTATTTTTATAATTTTCTTCTATATATTTTATTATATTTTCTATTTGTCTAGAAGTAACTCTATCCTCTTCCTTTACATTTTCATTTGCTTTTCCGATTGCAATTCTGATTTTATCTCTATCAAAATCTACGAATTTACCATCTCTTTTTCCTACTTGCATTTCATACCTCCTACATACTTTATATTTTCTATTTCATGACCTCAATTTAACATTTTAATTTTTAAAAATCTGTTGCATTTGCAACAAAAATGAAATATAATTAATTTTATGAAAATAATATTTTTTTAGAACATTGAAAGAGGTTGATTTTATGGGGAAAACTACTATTTTTAATAATATTGAAAAAGATGATGTAAAGAAAATGTTAAGTTGTTTTGAATCTCGTCAAATTATGTACAAAAAAGAAAGAACAATTTTTACTAATATAGGAAACTCTAATATATTAGGTATAATTTTATCTGGTAAAGTAGATTTAATTAGATATGACTATGATGGCTCAAGAACAATCATTGATAATTTAGAAGAAAATGATATATTTGGAAAAATATTTTCTGCAAACTTATCCAATGAAATATCAGCAATTGCTACTACTGATTGCGAAATACTTTTAATTGACTATTCTAAAGCAATAAACAAATGTAAAAAAAATTGTCCCCATCATACATTATTTATTAGTAACATGTTAGATATGATCTCAGAAAAAATAATAATAATGAATGAGAGAATTGAGGTATTAACTCAAAGAACTACTAGAGAAAAACTATTAAGTTATTTCAATCTATTAGCCAAAAAAAACGTTTCAAGAAGTTTTAAATTGCCATTTAGTTATACTGATTTAGCTGATTATCTATCAATAGATAGAGCGGCTATGAGTAGGGAATTAAAGTATTTAAAAGAAGATGGTTTTATAAAGACAAATGGTAGAAAAATTTATTTATTAAATTAAAAAAAGATAATTTATAATTTTGATATTTTAAGCATTCTTTATATTGTTTTCTATTTTTTTTAAATTTATATATAAATTAATAATTAAGACAATATATATAGTACAAAAAACAAATAATAATATCATTATGTATATCATTTCAAATTTCGTTAATAAAAAACTAACTAAAGTAGCAAAAAAACATCTTACTATTTTTCTAGATAAATTAAATTTATGCATTACAATTTCTTGATCATGTTCATCACAATTATTAAATAATTCTGTTTTAGTAAAAATCATAATTGGATCTCTAGTAAACAATAAAATACAAAAGCCTATAGCCATAATTATAGTTCCTATAACATTGTAAGTTAAACAACTACCTATAATCATTAAAAAAGTTGATAGAAAAACCAAAAAATTTAATAGTATTATAAAAGAACTTTTTAATTTATTATATATTTTATCAAAAAATATATTAGAAAGAACTCTAGAAATTCTAGAAACCGCAATAACAATAGTTAAATAAATTGAAACTTGATTAATAGTTACATAATTTTGTAAATCATATTGAATAAAAATTTTTCCATTTTCTTGCAGAGTTTCAACAGTTGCATATAACAAACCATAAGATATAATAATTAATATAATTATTTTATTCCAATTAACTTTTCTTTTTGCTTTTTCACTTATTTTTAAGTTTTCAATTTCATTCAATTTACATTCATAAATATTTTTTGATAAAAAGATATTAAAAATACACATCAATATACATATAATCATTGGCAAATATTCATTTATATTAAATATAAAACCTGCTATAAAGGATATAAACATTGTAACTAACGAATAGATAAGACTTCCTTTACTTTGTATTTTTGTAAAATCTTTTTCTCTATTAATAAACTTCAAATTTCTCTTAAGAATAACATTTCCCATATTAGTAAAGAAAAAAGCTAAATGATAAATAATTTCACCTATTGCAACTATATAAAAATTTTTAAAAAATGTAATAATACTTGCAGCCAACACAAGTAAAAATAGACCAAATCTTACAGATTTAATATTTCCTAACTTTTTTATTACTTTAAACACTAATCCTTGAAATATAATTGATGAAAAAACTGCAATAGCTGATAACATACTAATTTGTGAAGCATTAAAATTTTTGACAGTTGTCAAAAATACAGTATTTAATGCTGCCCAAAATAATAGATCATCAGATAATCCAAATAAATATGGATGAATTTTATTACTTAATTCTATTTTTTTTACATCATTCATAACATCACCTTAAAACATATAAACACGACTTCGTAAAAATTATTACTGACTTATAATCTGCTTCTTGTCTAATTATAACATAAAATGATGATTAGAAATCAATATATATAAAAGCAATACAAGAAAGCAAAAAATACATACAAAAAAAAGATAAGTTATTGTTTTCTAGCAACAAATAAATCATCTATTTTTTTCCTAGGAATTAAAATTTCAATTTTAGCCATATTATCAATTACATATTCATTGGATATATTATCTAACTTTTCTCCATCTATACACCAATTCATACGCGGTTTTTCTTTAAAAGAAATATTTATTTTATCAGTTCTATAAAATTCAAAACCCGGAGCTTTAGATATTTCACCTTTCAACAAATAAGAAACAGCTTTAATAACTTCTATTTTCTTAGTTAATGAACAAAATAATATTTCAAACTTATTATCATCTAATTTTATGTCCTTATAAACATTATTAAAACCCGCAATTCTATCGGCACTAGATATAATCATAAAAGAGTATTTTCCATGATATTTTTTACCATTACATTCAAATGTAATATCATATAATGGAACATTTTTGTTTCTAAGAGTCTTTATTCCTTGAATTAAATATGCAAAATATCCTACTTTTTTCTTCAACTTCGTAGGAGTCAAATATGGAATATCTGCAAATTTTCCTATACAAGCAGAATAAGTAAATGGAACATCATTAATAGAACATATGTCAATCTTTCTTTTGACGCCGTTTAACGCTAGTTCTAAATTATTATACAAGTCATCTCCATAACCAAACATAACTCCTATATCATTAGTAGTTCCAAATGGAAGATGAACTTGTAAAAGTTGCTTCTTTCTTAATAAATTTCCTCTTACTGCTTCATTAAAAGTACCATCACCACCAATAGAAATAACCAAATCAACATATTCAAGTTCTCTAACTAATTTTTGAGCATGTCCCTTATATTCAGTAAAAATTATTCTAGAATTATACCCATAATCATTTAAAATACTTTTTACTTTATCAAAAGACAACATATTAAGTTTTTTTCTTCCGCTTTTCGGGTTATAAATAACTACGCATGTTTTCATAGAATCACCTCTACTTATATAAATATCTTAACACACAAAATATTTTTTTTAAACAAAAAGAGCACTTCTAATTAGTACTCTTAGTCAATTTTACTTTAGTAGTATTTGTTTTTCCATTCCTTATATATGTAATTTCAATAGTATCACCTACTTTATGCTTAAATAATTCATATCTTAAATGCGCAATATCAATAGTATTTTCACCATTTATTTTTGTTATAATATCACCTGTTTTTAAATCAGAATTACTAGCTCCACTACCTTTTTCAATTCCTGCGACAATAACGCCTTCAGTTACATTTTCATCAATACTTAAACCATATCTATAAGCTGAAACTTTATCTTTAGCGTTAATTAAAGATATTCCTATCATTGGTCTTTCTATTGCTTTGCCACTTTCTAAATCATTAATATGTGACATTACATCTTCTATAGGAATAGCAAACCCCATTCCTTCTATTTCATCATCTACAATTTTCATAGAAATAATTCCTATTACTTCACCATTAATATTAACAAGTGGTCCTCCACTATTACCTGGATTAACAGCTGCATCAGTCTGTAAAACCTTCATGGCATAATCTTCTACATTAGAACTATCAACTGCCACTGAAACTATTCTATCTTTACCCGATAAAATACCACTAGTAACACTTCCCCTATATGTACTTCCTTCAGGAGAACCCACTGTAAATACTGTATCTCCTATTTTAGAGTTTTCGCTAGAACCTATAGTTGCAACATTAAGAACTTTTGAAGCCGAAATTTTAATAACCGCTAAATCTAAATATTGATCTCCACCAACATAAGTTGCCTCAACAATCTCCTCATTAGATAAAACCACCTTAATAGTCTTTGCTCCACTGATTACATGATAATTAGTAAGTAAATAACCATACTTATTATCTTTTTTATATACAAAACCAGTTCCTGTACCATATAATGCATCATTTTGATAATTTTCTACCATAACAACTGAATCATATATTTTAGCAACACTTGCACTGATACCTGTTTTATCACTACTAGCACCTACACTGCTAGTATTTGAAGAAACACCTATATTACTATATGCTACATTACTATTAAAACTATTTAATATTCCATAAGTTAATAATCCCCCTAATAAAAACGCTATTAATAAAGATATTATATTTATTCTTTTACTTCTCATATTCAAACCTCTTTTCTACATTTCTAATTTGAAGCCAATTTTCAGGAAAGCCCATTCTATCTAAAACTTTACCTATATCAATAGTATGCAAATTATAAGCTAAGTTATTTAAAATGTTCTTGATTTCTTCTACCATATTTATAAAATCATCTTTATCTAACATTTGCTTCATGATAATAATTAAAGCAAATATATCATTTTTGCCATATATATATTCCCCATCCATTTTATCTATTTTCAAAAATTTATGATAAAATGTATCATCTATTGATTTTTGAGTTTTATTTTCAAATAATATATCCTCATGAGCACAAAGATTTCTATAATTAGATAAAATAGGTAAATACATTATAAATTCATCAATATCTATTCCATATACACTAGCCAAAACTTGTTGATCCTCTTTTTTCAGAATTGAAACCATTTCACAAACAATACCAAAAGATAAAACTTTAACTAATATCCACAAAGGAATATAACCATAATTACTGATGTAGTGCAAAGTAGCTGAATGTTGTGAACCATTTATTCTAATCTGTCTTTTCATTTTTTGTAATAAGTCATTTACTTGTTTAACTTTCGCAGGATCTCCAGTAAAATTTTTAGGTTTTAAATAATCTTTTTCTTTATAACCATATTTTTTGGATAATTGATATGAAATAATTGATTTTAAGTTATTTTCAATTACAAGTAAATTCTTAAAAATGATATTTCGAAAAGATCTATCAAATAAAAATAAACTATATAGCTCTTCAAATGTAGTACCAGCTAAAAAGTAATCATCATTATGAGTTTTTAAAAATAAATGTCTATATCCATTTAAGAAAAAATAATTTTCTCTAAGAAGTACTTTTTTAGCATATTCTTCGTCATTTATTACTAAACCCCTATGTTTTAAGATTTCTATTTGTTCATCTAAACTTTTAAATCTCTTGTCTTTCATATCCTTCACCTATTATAGATTATAGCATAATTATCACATAAATAATATGAAATTTTAATGAAAAAATTACTAATTATTAATTAAATCTGAAATAAATTTTATCTTTTCTATATCTTCTTTATCAGTACCAATAATTACAAATCCTATTATTTTATCTATTAGTCTAATAGGTATTAAATAATATCCTTCAAGTCTATATTCTTCTAAATATAAAGTTGCTTCAATAAAAATAACATCCTTTATATGTCTTAACTTAACAAATAATTCATTATTTTTTAATCTTCTTTTTTTATCAAATAAATATATATTATCAAATGTACAGAAAAAAACTTTATTTGGATATACTTTGTTCAAAGCTTTAAAATAGAGATTTTGTATTTTTAAAAAATTATCTTCTAAATTATATTTTCTTATTTCTATAACATCATCATTAATATTTACTTCTAATTTATCTTTTGAAGTAATATCCAATATTTTTCTATATTCCTTAGGAATTACAATTCTTCCTAAATTGTCTATCGACCTAACTACACCCTTTGTCATAAAACACCTCGCTAAAAGATATTACTACATTCTAATGTAGGGTGTCAAGATTAAATATTATTGTTATTATCATATTGAAGGTGATAATATGGTAAAATTTTCCAAAGATAATAGTAATATAACCTTTCATTTAGATGCAGTAATGAAAAAAAGAAACTACTCAAAAAGTAGACTATGTAAAGAAGCCAACCTAAGATTTGAAACAGTTCAGGGTTATTATAATGGTACAATTAGTAGAATTGATTTATATGTTTTAAGTCAATTGTGCAAAACTTTAAAGTGTAATATAGAAGATATTATAAAATATAACGCAAAATAAAAGTGCCCATACACACTAATCAAAATAACATATTTTAAAGAGAAAGGATGTTATTATGATTAGTTTTTTTAATAATTTTACATATCCAATTCAAGCTTTTATAGCCTCTTTATTTACTTTTGGAATAACAGCTTTAGGATCAAGCATTGTAATATTTTTCAAAAAAATAAATGATAGAATATTAAATGGTTTATTAGCATTAGCCGCTGGAATTATGTTGGCCGCTACATTTTGGTCTCTATTAGAACCAGGATTAGAAATGGCCGAAAATTTAAATATGATTCCTTGGTTAGTTGCATTAATAGGCATAATTGGTGGGACTATATTATTAATAATTGGAGATAAAGTTTTTAGTGCCTATCAGAAAAAAAAGAAAAAAAGTAAAAATTTAAATAAAATTATAATGCTTATATTTTCCATAACATTACATAATATACCTGAAGGATTAGCTATTGGAGTTGCCTTTGGTTCATTAAAATATAATCTAGATGGAGTAACACTACTATCAGCTATTTCACTTGCTATAGGTATTGGAATTCAAAACTTTCCAGAGGGAAGCGCCATTAGTTTGCCTCTTAGAAGTTATGGATTTTCAAGAAGTAAATCGTTCATTATTGGTATGCTTTCAGGAATTGTAGAACCAATTTCAGCAGTTATTGGAGCTTTATTAGTAATAAAAATGAGATTTTTATTACCTATTCTTTTAACTTTTGCAGCAGGAGCTATGCTTTATGTAGTCATAAAAGAGTTGATTCCAGAAAGTACACAAGATAAAAATCCAGCACTAATGACCACGATTACAATATTTGGATTTTTAATTATGATGTGTTTAGATGTAGCTTTAGGATAAAAAACTTACCATTTGGTAAGTTTTTTTAATTATATTATTGTATGAAAAACATTTGTTTGATATAATTATAATGGATACGTTTGAAATATATCAGATGTTTTCCCTTCATTCAAGAAGGGAGGTGGTATTGTGACTAAAAGAGAAAAATCTCTATTTTTCATTATACTCCTTCTATTTATTATAATATTTATACTTATGTATATTTTATTTTTTAGATAGAAATTAAAAACATCTGATCTCAACTTAGTTGATTTCAGATGCCATCCGTAGGGATTACGTCTGATTCAAGCAATCAAACGTATCCTTTTTTATTGTATGAAGTTTCCCTCATCTATATACAATATATCATAAAGTTGCTTTTTAATCAAGTTTTCAGACAATTCTGATAGTGTTTCCAAAGTCGGGAGATTTATAAAATATACTCTTATAAATAAATAA
>JBJEXX010000112.1:0-1829 GCA_051886215.1 Bacilli bacterium
TATCTTTTCAGATATTTCTTCTATACCTAAATTATTTCTTATAATAATAGGATTTTTTATAAAGTCTTCTATTTTATTTTCTTCGTGCTTTATTAATGTTAAAGTCAATATAAAAATGTAGAAAAAGTTGAAAATAAAAATGTAGTTTTTTTGTAATCAAATTTATATAGTTTCAGATGATTCTGAATCTATTTTTAATTTATTTTTTAGACGATATGAATTACCATTAATATTTATAATATGCGAATGATGTAGTAATCTATCTAAAATTGCATTCGCTAATGTTACATCATTAAATATTTCATGCCATTTACCAAATGGTTTATTTGTTGTTATTATGGTTGAATTTCTTTCATATCTTTTATTTATTAATTGAAATAACATATTTGCTCCTTCCGGATCAATTGGTAGAAATCCAACTTCATCTATTACTAATAATTTATATTTGGCATAATGATTAATTCTATTTATAAATCTATTTTCTGAATTTGCTTTCTTTAAATTTGCTATTAAATCATTGCAATTTATAAAATATGTTGACTTTCTATTTTGTGCTGCTGTTATTCCTATTGCTGTAGCTAAATGTGTTTTGCCAACTCCTGGACTTCCAACAAATATTATATTTTCTTTATTTTCTATAAATCTTAAATTTTTGAAATCTATTATTTGTTCTTTATTTATTGTTGGCTGAAACGAAAAATCAAAATCTTCAAATGTTTTTAAAAATGGAAATCCAGCAGTTCTAACACAACCATAAATTGCTTTTTCATTTCTAAGTTCTATTTCTAAATTTGTTAACTCATACAACGCATCAACAACATCTTTCTTTTTATTATTTATTAAATCTATATATTGATCTATATTTTCTTTTATCTTTTCTAATTTTAATAATTCTAAATTATTTGTTAATTTAACATAATTACTCATTTTATACCTCACTTAATTTATTTATTAAATCTAAATTTTTTCTAGCTATTAAATCTATTTCTTCTTGTTCCTTATTTTTTAATATATTCTTTATTCCTTCACTATAATGTTCTTCTTTATAATTAATATAATTTGAAGATAAATTATGTATTGTTATTAAATCTTTGTTATAATATACATAAAGTTTATTATCTTCTTCTCTTAGTGAGACCGTATGATTAATAAACTTTATTGGTACGGAATATTTAGAACCTTTGTAATAAAACAATGATTCATTTGATACTTTTACCGTTATAGTATCATACAAATATGAATTTAATATTTTATCATTTGGGAGTGGTTTTAAATATTCTTTTTCTTTTTGAAATAACATTATAGGGGGAACACCTATAGTTTCATTTATTTGTTTATTAACTTTTAAATTTATTTTTTCAATTATTTTTATTAATTCTTCTTCAGTCTCGAATTCACCATTATAAGGAATTAACCAACTCATAAATCTATTACATGATTCATCCTTACCTTTTGTATAAGCATGTCTAGGCTTACATTTTTTGGGAATAAATCCGATATCTTTTGAAAACTCTTTGAATTCCTTATAGAATTCTTTTTTCTTTGTATCAACAATACTACTCATATTATCTGTCAAGGTTTCTTCTGTTAAACCACCAATATATTTAAATGTTTTAACTAAACATCTTTGAACATCATTTCTTGTTTTAAATTTACTATATATAAATACATGTAATCTACTAGCTCCAAGTGTAGAAGAAAATATATTAAACTCAAATAGTTTTCCATATTTATTAAATAGTTTAATATCTTCTTTCCAATCAAATTGTAATTGTTTACCAAATTCAGTTTCATATCTCGGATGAAAACAATTATTTTTATTTTTCTTG
>JBJEXX010000113.1:0-1801 GCA_051886215.1 Bacilli bacterium
GACCAAGATTAAAATGATAAATCTTAAATGATATGCAGTTTTCAGAGTATTAACTCTAAATTAAAGATTATGTGGTTATTATAGCAAAGAGGATACACCTGTTCCCATACCGAACACAGAAGTTAAGCTCTTTAGCGGCGATGGTACTTGGTGGGCAACTGCCTGGGAGAGTAGCACGTAGCCACGTAGTCTTTTTTTATTGTCTATAGACATAAATCCAAGACATTATAAATCCAAAAACACAATTTTATTTAAATCCAAATTAGGCCGTTGATATAATTTATATCAGCGGCTTTTATATATTATCTTTTATGGTGGAGTTTTCAATTCTCTTCATTTACGATATTGCATCAATATTGTATGTCTGCAACCACAATGAAGTTTACTTCATTGGTTTGACCTGTTCTGTGTTCGATCACCGCTGCTTACTGAATCGATTTTTTCATAGTGAACTTAAGAGATGGATAATTACTTTTAATGGTGTTTCTAGTAAATATGTATTTAATTATTTAGCTTGACTCAAGTTTATACAACTAAGTAAAAAGAATAAGAAAAGTGATCAAATCAAAGATATGCTTATAAATTTAGATATTAAAGATACATGTATAACTAGAACTATTATCTAAAATATAGTTGTTGAATTAACTTAAATTAGTGTATTTCAAATTAAATTTATTAGACTATTTATTAATAGAAAACAATGTAATATTATATAATCAATGTTCGTAATTGCTATATAATGTAAAATAAATTTTGATATAATATAGATTGATAGGAAATTTTTTAGAGGGGTATTTTATGAAAAAACAGATTTATATAATATGTCTTACTATATTCTGTGGATTATTAATAGTAGGATGTAGTAGTGATAATTTAGGTGAACAAGATAATAAAAATGAAACTGAACAAGCTCAATTTAATAAAGATATAAGAAAATTTTATGAACCTATAGTTTTAGTTGGAAATGAAGACTTAAAAATAAGTGCTATTAGTGTTCAATACTTAAATGATTATGGTGTAATTGAATTGATCTTAGAAAATAAATCTAATAAATTAGTTTCAATAAGTTTAGATAAGCTATTTTTTAGTGGTATAGAAATAGAAGCATTGATTTCATGTGATATTCCACCGAAATCTAGTTTAAATGAGTATATATACATAGAAAGGATAAACTCATTAGAGGATTTTAATGATAAGATAGAAGGGACTTTTAATACATTAAATACAATCAAGGATAAGTATGATTTTATGTTTAAAGGGTAAAATATATAATTTATAAAGTAACTTTGATATACTTCTAATAATCAAATTTTATAAAATAATATTAATAACAAGCAATTTATATCAAATTAGATAAATAACCATGCCAGACTATTAAAAACACTTTGGTATGGTTATTTTTGTACTCTTATTATCATAAGATAAACTAATAATCTAGAAAATAAATTATAAAATTACTAAAGATTTTAATAAAAAATTATAAATTTATTTAATACTGAAAATAATATTGATTTTATTTTAGGATAGATGATAGATAGAAACTTTTTATAAATGTTCTTATAGAAAGAGTTTACTATAAAATAAATAATGGGAATAGAACTTATATAGTAAAAATAAACTCTAAAACTAGATTAATCTATAATTAACTTTATGATAGGTACATACGAACTTTCAATTTATATTATATATATTTATAAATCGATTTTAGAATGCAGAGGAGCTATTTGTACATGTTTTAGATATTATTATATATTAATAACCATATAAATAATTTATGTATTGAATAGTATTATATTTATAC
>JBJEXX010000114.1:0-7200 GCA_051886215.1 Bacilli bacterium
GATACTGTTGCGACTATTTTTTTATTATACCAATTTATTGAATCTGTATTATCTGGAATATCTATTATTTTCCAAACTCCATCTTTGTCTTTATAACCATATACTTCTCCACCATTCTCTGTCTCTGTTGTTTTATTTAATTCTACCTTAATTTCTCCTGGCGCTTCTCCTTCGTTAGCTTCTACAAAACTAAATAATGCTTCTGTTTTTTTTCCGTTATATTGATATATATATTTTATTTTAATTTTTTTGTTTAAAAATTTTTTTAATGCTGATGGATACGGGTCTGTTGCATTTTCAAAATACCCACTTATTATAGCATTTAATTGTGCTTGTAAATCATTTCCTTCGTATTCTCCTGTTTGTATGTCTTTACAATCTTTTTCACAACTTACTATAGCTTGTACAGGAGCTACTGTATCTTCAATAGTTGATATGTTTCTAATTGAATTACTTTCTTTGGTTTGTTTTGTTGCATCATATATCCTTATTATATTATCAAAATTTTCCGGCTTTTTTTGAGGTAATGCATAAACTCCATTACTTGGTGGTACTAATATTTCATTATTTAATAATGTATATTTATCTTTACAATATTCTTTATCTGTTTTATATCCAGAGTTTTTTTCTTCATCATAATCATCAGTTGTTATACATGCTTGATATTCATATTTACCTTTGCCTGTTTTATATGCTAGGACATATCCTTCTTTTATTTCTTCTTCATTTTTATTTTTAGGATATTCTTCTAGATAACCATTTTCTGCTAAAGTTTTTAAATCAATTACACTACTCTCATTAACATATTTTGGTATTTCTGTTTTATGATCAGTAAAGTAATCTATTCCTGCCAATTTTACATTTCCTTCTAATATTTCATAATAATTATTTCCAAATTTTTTTATTATTTTAGTTACTGAAGGTATCGCAATTATCATTATTACTGATAATATTGTTATTGTTGCTAGTAATTCTACTAATGTAAATCCTCTTTTTTTCTTTTTGTTTTTCATAAGCACCTCTATCTTATTTAAATATACTAAAAACTATTTTTATTGTCAATTATTCATTCTATTGAAAAAAGGTTTATTTCTAAACCTAATCTAATTTATTTAAATATTCTATTGCATCCTTAATATTATCAACCGCAACTATTGTAATATCATAATTTTTTTTCTTTTTAAAAGCTTTAGCTTCTTCATAATTATTGCCTTTTGGTACAAAGAAAATATCTGCTTTTGATTTGACTGCACCTTTTAATTTATAAGTTACACCACCTATTTCTCCTACGTTACCATTATCATCAATAGTACCTGTACCTACAATTTTTAAACCATGTGTTATATCTTCTTCTACTAATTTATTATAAATAGAAAGTGCCGTTGTAAAACCACCACTAGAACCTGATTCAGTTGTTTTAAATTTCATATCAATATCGGGATTAGTATCATAATCATAAGTTGTAAGAATACTAAGTCCTGTCATTTTTTCTCCATTTATACTTCTAACATAAATATAAGAATCTAATTCTTTATTTTTTCTTTTAATTGTAACATTTATTTTAGTACCTATTTCTTGATTTTGAATATATTCTTTTAATTCATTTACATCTTTTATAGTTTTTCCTTCAATCTTAGTTATAATATCTCCAACTTCAATAGAAGTTTCTGCTTCATCACTAACATAGATTACATTATTATAAACTTTAGTAATTTTAAATTCTTTATTCGCTAAAGTATACGCAACTTTAATAGCCGATGAATTAGCATTTTCTAAATATAACTTATCTCTAGTCATAACATCATTTGTATCTTCACTATCATCAACAGTATATGACGCAATACTTTCAACTTTCCAATCAGTCATAATATAAGATAATAAGTATGTTGGTATAGTCGCTCTAAGCTCTTCTACATATGCTAAATTAAAACTACCTTCTTCTTTATATTTATTATTTTTAATATTTACTCTATCACTTACATTTATAGTTCCACCACCTGTATAAATATAATATGGTAATGGTGTTGTTAAACAAACTATAACAAAAATAAAAGTTATTAGAAGTTTATAATTATTTTTGATATATTTTTTTAATTTTTCATATAATTTATTAATCATGTCATCATTCCTTTATTAATACTATCTAATTAATTATAACAAAGAAAGTGAAAAATATGAAATTAAATCTAAAAAAATATATTATTATTATAGCTTTATTAATATTATTAATCTCTATTATTATTAATAGTAAAGAAGTAATGAATAGTGTCATATTAGCAATTGATATTTGGAAACATAATATTTTTCCTGCTTTGTTTCCTTTATTTATAATTGCAGATTTATTAATAAATTATGATTTTATAAATATATTAGGAAATATTTTATATAAACCAATGCATAAAATATTTAAATTTAATAAAAGTGAAATATTTATTTTTTTTATTAGTATGCTTTCAGGATTTCCTAGTAGTGGTAAATATTGCGCTAAACTATATAAAGATAAATTAATTAATTTAAATAGCGCCAATAGAATGCTTATGTGTTCTCATTTTTCAAATCCTCTTTTTATATTTGGAACTATTTATTCTTTAATAAATAATAAAAAAATATGTTTATTAATATTAATTAGCCATTATCTAGGAAATTTCTTTTTAGCACTTTTTACTAGAAAAGATAATATTGACAATAATTTTAATTTAAAAATTAAAAAACAATCATTTTCTGATTGTTTAACTAATTCTATATCTACTAATACTAATAACCTAATATTTATTTTATCTTCTATAAGTATATTTTTAATTATAACTACTATTATTAATAAAACTTTTCATTTTAATAGTCATTTAGCAATTATCATAAGTGGAATATTTGAAATGACTCAGGGTATCAAAGCAGTATCTTTAGCTAATTATCCTTTATTGATATCCGCGATTCTAATAACATTTTTTATTTCATTTGGTGGTGTTAGTGTACATTTACAAACATTAGGTATGATTAATGATACCAATTTAAGTTATAAAGAGTTTTTAAAAGGGCGAATTATACATTCTACCCTTTCAGTTATATTTATTATTATTTTATTTAATTTTCTTTAACATTATTTTCTATTTGTTTAAATTTATCTATAATATCTTTTTTATAATATTTATACGTTGTAGTTAGTAGTATCAAAATAGGAAGTGATGCCGCGATTCCAATTAAACCTCCAACTTTGCTTCCAATTACTACACCTAAAATTATTAATATTGGACTAACATTATTAGTTTTTCCATATACCCGAGGAGATATAACATAGCTATCTATAATTGGGAATATTAAAGATATTACTACAGTAGCAATAAATACTGGGGTTGATACTACCGACGCCGTTACTATCGCTACTACGTCAATAAATAATCCTCCAAAATATGGAATCATAACTGTTACTCCTGCTAGAGCGCCTAATAATAGCCAGTTAGGATGGCCTATTATCAAAAATAAGAAGGAATATTCAAAAAATTGGATAATCATACAAATAGCTAACCCTTTAAAATAATTTCCTAACTCTGTATCAAGTGTCTTTATATAATTAAAAGTCTTTTTACTAATTCCAGAAAAGAACTCTTTTACAGTTTGTCTTATTTTATCCATATCAATTAATAAATATACAAATAAAATTAATGATATAAATAGTACTACTAATGCTTTTACAGATTCAGATATGACTGAAATTAATCCATTAGATACATATTCACCAGCACTAGTTATAGTTTTGTTTAATACATTAGTTAAAGTATTTTGTAAATTACCTAAATCAATATTAAATTTAGTAGATAAATCTGAAACAACTTCAATTAATTGTTTTGATAATTCTATTAATTGTTGATATAAAATTGGCATTGTAAGTGCTAATAGTCCTACAGTAAGAAGTAAGAATATTACTACAACTATTGTTATAGCTAAAGGTTTTCTAACATTTTTCTTTTGCAGTATTCTTACAAATGGATATAGTGCATATGCAAGTACAAAAGCTATTAAAAAAGGTAAACTTATAGAAAATAATTTACTTAAAAAAGCTCCCCATACTCCATAAGTTGAAACTAATATATAAATTATTATTACTAAAATAAGCAAATTTAATAATTTAAAATTCAATTTATTTTTCATTTGTTTTCTCCTTTTCTATTTCTATAGTAATTGGACCATCATTTATAATATGAACTTCCATATCTGCTTGAAATATTCCTGTTTCTACATGTATATATTTTCTTAATTCTTCATTAAATTTTTCGTATAATACTTTAGCTTCATCAGCTTTCATTGCTTTGATATAAGATGGACGATGTCCTTTTTTAGTATCTGCGTATAAACTAAATTGTGATATAGAAAGTATCTCTCCTTTTGTATCTAAAATACTTTTATTCATTACTCCAAATTCATCATCAAATATTCTTAGATTAATAATTTTATTTACCATATATTTAATAATATCAATATCATCACCTGGAGTAAATCCTACAAATAAAACTATTCCTTTTTTTATTTTACCTACTGTTTTATTATCTACTATTACAGAGGAATTTTTACTTCTTTGTATTAATGCTTTCATCTTATTAATCTCTCAATCTTTACTATAAATGGTTCTTTTTCTAAATTACTTATATATCTATTTAGTTGTTCTAAATTATTTACTATACAATCTAATTCATATTGACTTCCTTCTCCTTTAGAAATAGTATTTATTTTATCTATTCCAATATTATTAGAATTAGCTTTTTGAATAATATCAAATACTTTATTTTCGCTAGTAGAAGTAAATATCATTATAGAAGCAATATATTTTTTAGTAGTTTCATCACTCCATGATACATCTATTATTCTGCCATTTTTCATTGCAACATTATGGCAATTTCTTCTATGAACACTTATACCATTACCTTTAGTAATATAACCTATTATTTCATCTTGAGGAACTGGATTACAACAATTAGCTAGATTTACTTTTATTTTATCTATTCCTTCTACAATAATATCAGCATCATCACTTTTAACATACATTTTAGGTTTATTTTGATTGGTATCATCTTGTTTTAAAATTATATTAGTTATAGTATTAGGAGAAAATTTATTGTTACCAATAGTTAAATACATTTCTTCTATATCTTTAACTTTAATTTCATTAAATATTTTTGTTTTATTTTCTGGAGTAAAGAATTCATGAAAAGGAACTTTTCTCTTTCTTAATTCTTTTTCTATAGCTTCTTTTCCTCTTTCTATGTTTATATCTTTTTCAGATTTAGTGAAAAAAGCTTTTATTTTATTTTTAGTTTGAGTACATTTCGCTATATTTAACCATTCTTTTGATGGACCATTGGATGTTTTTGATGTATTTATTTTAACTATATCATTATTTTTTAATTGATAATCTAGCGGAACTATTGAATTATTTACTAAAGCTCCTACCATAGTTTCACCTACTTTAGTGTGTACTCTATAGGCAAAATCTATTGGAGTTGCTCCTTTAGGTAATTCAAATACATCTCCTTTAGGAGTGAATACATAAATATTATTATTTAAAACTTCATCTTTTACACTAGTTATAAATTCTTCTGTAGACATTTTTTCTTCATTTAATTCTATTATTTCTTTAAAGAATTGTAGTTTCTTTTCTGTCGTTGTTTTATATACTTCATCTGCAGATTTTCCTTCTTTATAAGCCCAATGTGACGCAATACCATTTTCTGCGACTTCATCCATTTCATATGTTCTTATTTGTATTTCAAAAAGATATCCATCTATACCAAATACTGTAGTATGTAATGATTGATACATATTTGGTTTTGGCATAGCAACATAATCTTTAAATCTATTTGGAATAGGTTTATATTTTGAATGAACAAGTCCTAATACTTGATAGCATTCTTCTTCTGTATTAACAAAAACTCTTAAAGCTAATAAATCATATATATCGCTAAATTTACGACCTTTGTCAAGTTTTCTATAAATACTATAAATACTTTTACTACGTCCTTTTATTTCATGTTTTATATTATGAAGATCTAATATTTTAGATACTTCACTCATCATCTCTGAAACATATTTATCACGTTCTAATTTAGTGTTATTTAATTTTTCCGCAATATCATAAAAAACTTCTGGTTTTAGATATCTAAGAGATAAATCTTCTAATTCACTTTTTATTTTATGAATACCTAAATGATCCGCGATAGGAGCAAGAATTTCTAAAGTTTCTCTAGCGTTAGCTTTTTGTTTTTCTGGCGCTAATGCCCAAAGTGTTCTCATATTGTGCAAACGATCAGCAAGTTTTATAATAATAACTCTAACATCTTCGCTCATACCTACAATTATTTTTTTATAATATTCTACTAAATAATCATTTTCAGTAGAAAAATTTAATCTACCTAATTTAGAAACTCCATCTACTAAAAAAGCAACTTTTTTACCGAACTCTTCTTCCAAATCTTTCTTTTCAACATCACAATCTTCAATAGTATCATGTAAAAGTCCTGCACATAAAGCATCACAATCAGCATAGATACTAGTAAGAATAATAGCTACATTAATAGGATGAATTATGTATGGTTCTCCTGATTTTCTAAATTGTCCTTTATGATGAAAATCAGCAAAATCATAAGCTTTTCTTATTTTATCTAATGATTCTTGATTAGTAATATAATTGCCTGCTAATTCCATTAAATCATCAATTGTATATATTTTCTTTTGTTTTGTCATATACATCACTTCTTTTCTTTAATGTTTCTTTTAAATATTTATCTATTTTTTCATTATCAGCATTTAAGATATCACTTACCATATTTGAAAGCATTAGACCTTTTGAAGTTTTCCACTTTGTTGTGGATAAATAAGTCCAAATATCCTTTTCTTTAATATATTCATATCCACATCTTTTAAGTTCATTTTTTTTTGTTTTTAACGCAGGATATATTCTTTTATATAATTCATCTAAGGATGAAAATTCAATGTCCATACTATCACCATTTTCCATATATTAACTTAATTATAATATATTTTTTGATAAATAAAAAGCCTGTTTTACAATTAGTTTGTAAAATAGACTTTATTTTTTAACCAATTATATATGGATCAGTACTTGTTCCACTTCCAGAGCTAATAGTTGTGGTAGCTCGGGAATTTAACACTTTTGAAACCGCAAAACTCAACAAACCATTATAAAATGGT
>JBJEXX010000115.1:0-1795 GCA_051886215.1 Bacilli bacterium
GATAGTGTAAAATATTTTGTGGTAGACATAAAAAAAGAAATCATCCAGTGTTATAATAAATTTGTAAACAATAAACAAAAGGATGGTTTCTATGAATATTATAACAAAATTAAATGAATTAATCACTAAAAACTTTAACAAATTTCTTAAAAATTATTTTAATAATATGAATTATGTTGATAAACAAGGTACTTTCTCTAATTATTATAATTTCATAAATGATTTAGATTCTTTTAATGATTCTTTTATTAAAGATGTTATTAAAGGTTATTTTGAGTATATTGATGAATGCTTTTTTAAATCATCATATAGAAGAAATTATTGCAAATCTAACGGATTTTATGAGAGAAAAAACTTTGTTACTTTATTTGGTGAAATTAATTTTAAAAGAAGATATTATTATGATACTAAAACTAATGAATATTTTTTCTTTACTGACTTATTTTTAGGTCTACCAAAAAGAAAACATTTTGATCCATTTGTGTGTGCAGAAATCTGTGACCAAGCTACTACTGAAAGTTACTCTAAAACTGGGAAAATTATTTCTAATAAAATTGGTAAAAGAACATCTAATAATATTAATTTAAATCGTGCTACAATAAGAAATATTGTTCTTTCCTTTAATCCTGAATATAATGAAATTAATGAATTAAAACGTGTTGAAAAACTGTTTATTATGCTAGATGAAAAATTCATTGGTTCTCAATTCAATGATGGTAAAGATTTTATGACTAAAGCCTCCGTTATATTTGAAGATTACAAAAAAGAATATTCTTATAAAAAAGTTAAAAATTCTAAAAATAGATATAAACTAATGAATGCACATGCCTGTGCCTCAATTGACGATACTTTGTTAGAAGATACAATAAATTATATTTATAATAATTATGATGTTAATTATATTAAAGAAATTAATTTTATGGGTGATTGTGCAAAATGGATTAAAGAATTTCCAAAGTCTAATTGGTTTAAATTTACATTTGATACAAAAGTACAGTTTGCTATGGATAACTTTCATTTTAAACAGGCATTAATGAATCTTACCACAAAGAAAAATGAAGATGTTTATAAAGCATTACTTGAATATGTTAACAATAATAATAAAAAGGATTTTAATTTATTAGTTCAGCAATTCAAAGACTTATATCCCGATAGAGTTGAAACAATCGAAAATAAACAAAATTATATTTTAAATAATCGGAATGAAAGACAAACATATTTAAATAATAAATATATGAAATGTTCTATGGAATCTCATATTTCTCATATACTAGCAGATTTATTCACGGCAAGGCCTAAGGCATATTCAGAGAATGGATTAAGAAAACTATTACGTCTAAGGCTACTAAAAATCAACGGAATTAATATAAAAGAATTATATTTAAATAATTTAATAAATCCCCTAAAAAACAATAACGAAATAAATAATTTAAAAATTAATGCTAACAAAATAATATTTCCTACTGATACAAAAACTAATAAATATTTAAATGATTTTTATAATACTGGATTTGAAACATTTGACTGTATACAAAAAGAAGAAACTAGTTTTATTTAACTAATTTCTTAAAATTTTAACTTTTAACCACAAAACTCTTTACACTAACCAATAAAAAAAATATTACAACAATCTTAACAAAACTATATACTCTATATTACTACTATTTATATTTCAAAAAAATTTCAATTTTAATGCAACTAAATTTAACAATCAAAAAACTAAATATTTATTAAAAAAAGAAAAAAGAAACAAACTACTTTGCTTCTTTATCAAAACCATATTTCTTATTAAACT
>JBJEXX010000116.1:0-7183 GCA_051886215.1 Bacilli bacterium
TTGTTTCAAATTCATTATATGTCATATTCTTCTTCCTCCTCATCTTCTAAAAATTCTTCATAATCTTCATCTTCATTTTCTTCTGTTTCCTCATTTTCTTCTTCCTCAGATATTGCAGATACTGACTTATCTTCATCTAATTTTAGCTCTGTATCTATTTCATTTTTTCTTTTCAATAATTCTTCTAATTTTTCTTGGTATTCAAAAGGTTTTTCTAATTCTTTTTTACATTCTTCTTGCTGTCTATATAAATCTTGTACTTTTAATTCTTCACTTTTTATAAGTTCTTCCAACTCATCTAACTTTTCATTTATTTTCTTAATATTTAAAGTTGGTACTTTTAACATATCAAAACTTATTTCATATTCTCCCTTAATTTTAATTACCTTTCTTGCCTCGCTACTATTTTGAAATAAGTTGTCCACTCCTAAATTAGTCATTGTTAGTTCAAAGCCTCTATATTTTCCTAATGGGTATTCTTTATTAAGTTCCATATATTGATCTGAAAACTCTAGTATTTCTGCACCTGCATCTTTATATGTATGATATACTTTATTATTTATTTCTATATCGCAATTCTCTTCATCTTGTTTTTCTGCTCTCTGTGAAAGTGTATTTTTTAATTTTTCTATTTTTCTTTTACTAGCAGATATAAATTCTGGAATAGTCTTTTTTAATGAATCTTCTAATCTAAATTTTGTTGCTTTATATGTTCTCTCCTTATCTTGTAGTTTTTGCACCTCATTGTCTATTTTAAATTTTTCTAATATCATTGGGTTTCCAGATGCTATTGCTTTTATTTGAGCATAACTCATTACTGAATTATCTAAATCTTCCATATTTCTTATAGATGTATCTCCTCTATAAATTTGAGAAATGAACTTTTGCTTTGTTTCTATAAGTTGCCACGAGTAAGCATCAAAACTTTCTTTTGTTACATATCTCGCTATATCAACTACTTTATTCATATTGCCCTGCCTTAAAATTCTTCCCTCTCTTTGTTCTACATCTGATGGTCGCCACGGTACATCTATATGATGTAATGCTACAAGTCTATCTTGCACATTTGTTCCTGCACCCATTTTTGATGTACTACCTAATAAAACTCTTACATCTCCTGTTCTTACCTTTTTAAATAAATTAGCTTTTTTTGCATCTGTATCAGCATTATGAATAAACTCTATTTCATTTGCTGGAATACCTTTTTCTACAAGTTTATTTTTTATATCATTATACACATCATATTTACCACTAATTTTTGTTGGTGTTGACATATCAGAAAATAATAATTGTGTACCTTTAAAATCCGCACTTTCATTATATATTCTATATACATTATCAACTACTTTATTTACTTTACTTGTTGCATAATCATCATACAACTCGTCAATTAACCTCATATCAAGTGCAGCTTTTTTTCCCTCATTTGTAATCTTTAACATATTATCAACTTTAGGATTTACACCACCATCTTTTATAGCTTTTGATCTTTTAGCTAATGATTGTATAAATTCTTTTATATCTTCTGTTGGCTCACTACTAATAATTGAATATTCATTATTTTTCAATTCTGGTACTGGTAGTTTTAACATATCTGGTGTTTGTATATCTGCGACCTCACGAAACATATTCATAAGCTCTGGTATATTATTAAATTTACTAAATCTTTCTTGTACTCTATAACCGCTACCATCTGGAGCAAGTTCAAAACTAGATACAACCTCCCCAAATGTACTTGCCCAATCATCAAAATTTGATAATCCCATATTATCTAATGTTTGAGGCTGTAAGTACCTTTGCATTGTGTAGAGTTCTGCCATTGAATTTGATATAGGAGTTCCTGTTGCAAAACATACACCTTTACCACCATTTTTATTTATTATATATTGTGTTTTCATAAACATATCTGATGCCTTTTGACTTCTAGTATGCTGCACTCCTGCTATCTCATTCATTTTTGTATAGACATATAAATTCTTATAATTATGTGCTTCATCTATAAATAAATAATCCACACCTAATTTTTCAAAATCAATAACATCATCTTTTACTTTACTATTCAAAAGTTGCTCTAATCTTTTCTCTGCATTCTTCTTTGCTGTTTCTAATTGCGATACCGTTCTATTTTGTTGTCCATTAATTTGAGCCTCTGACAATGCCATTTCAATTTGATAAACTTCATCTCTAATAAATTTCTCTTGCGTTTCTCTACTAACTGGTATTTTTTCAAATGTACTGTGTGCCATTATTATCGCATCATAATCCCCTGTTGCAATTTTAGATACAAGTTGCCTTCTTCTATCTTTTTGAAAATCTCTTTTAGTAGCAACTAAAATTTTTGCATTAGGATACAATTTATAAAATTCTTTTCCCCAGTCTTCAACTAAATGATTTGGAACAGCTATTAAAGGTTTCTTCGCCAGTCCTAGTCGGCGAAGTTCCATACAACTCGCAACCATTTCAAAAGTTTTTCCTGCACCTACACAATGAGCAAGTAAAGTATTATCTTTACTGAACAATACTCTTGCTATTGCATTTTTTTGATGAGGTCTTAAACTTATATCACTAGACATATTAGGTAAAACTAAATTGCTACCATCAAACTCTCTTAATTTAATTCTATTGAATTGTTTATTATATAAATTTACAATTACTTCTCGCCTATCACTATCTTCAAAAATCCAGTTTTTAAATCTTTCTTTTAATGCCTCTTGTTTTTCTCTTGCTAGTATTGTTTCTTGCCTGTTTACTATTCTTTTTTTACCCTCTGGATCTTTGGGATCTGGATCATATATAGTAGTATGTTTCAAATTTAATGTATTTTCTAATAAATCTATACCATCAATTCTTTTCGTTCCATATATCTGTGTATTTTCAATATTTGAGTTCCAAGACTTATTCTCAACTATCCATCTTGATAGTCTTTTATTATATTTAATTTCCATATTATATCTGGAATAATAGCTATCACTTATTTTTAAAGTTTCTTTTGCAAATTGTGTAATATATTCTTCTGGTATCCAAGTCGCACCCAAATTTACTTCTATATCACTTGCCTCTAACTTTGGTGGCTGTACTTCCTTTAATGCTCTTACATTTTCTAAATAATTATCATCTTCTTTTGCAAAAGCTTCAGCTACTGCTAATTTATCTACTACATAACCGCTTAAATATTCTTCTGCTGTTTCCCAACCTTTTGTAATATCATCTTGTATTAATTCCTTTACTGTTAGTGGATTTCTATATATCTTACCTTTTAAATCTTGTAATACTGTTTCAATGTCTTTATCACATAATTTACTTATATATTCTATATTTATTTTTCCTAATTGATTAAGTGATGCAACAAGTGCCTCCTCTGCCGTATCTGTATGTGTAACTTCTTTATATGGCTGTATAGTCCTTTTATAAAATATATCTCTTTTACTATATTCCTTTGTTTCTTCGTTATATTCCTCTAATGCTGTAAGTAATGGGTATTCCGTATCTTCTCTAAAAGCATTTTTGTTTGCACCACTACTTATATAGCCATACCTTTTTACGAAATTATCATATTCTTTATTAATCTTTTCTATATATGGCTTTACCTCATCATCTGTTACATTTTTACTTTGTATATCTATTAAATTTCTTAATGTATCTCTAATTCCAATTAGTCCTTTTATTCTTTCTGCAAGTATTCCTGTATTATCAACCTCTCTCATTATAGAATTTTCTCTATAATAAATTTTGTTATCTATTAAAGTATAAGTATAATTCTTTACACCCTCTTCTGCTGGAATATAATTGACTTGTTCTTCTTTATTTTCTTGTTGTATTTGAATTTCTGGAAATACATTTTGAGGTAGTCTATTTATTGCCTCTGTTAGCATTTCCTTTAGATTACCATCTTTTAAAACTACATCTAAATCTGCACCAAATTGATTTGTTGTTTCTTTTATTTCCCCCATTACCATCTCTGGATGGTCAAGAAAATATTGATTCATATATACATCAGTAAAATATTCTTCTGTATTTACCCAACTAGGCATTTCTTCTCTCATCTGCTCTCGCTTTTGTAAAAATATTATATCTGTTGTAACCTCTGTATTTGGAAAAGCATTTTTAGGTAACCTAATTGCACCTAATAAATCTGCTCTTTTTGCTAAATACTCTCTTACTTGTGGTGTCATCTTATCCATTGTATTTTTTGTAGTTATAAAAGCTACAACTCCACCAACTTTTACTTTGTCTAACGACTTTGCAAAAAAGTAATCGTGTATTTTAAAATTTTCTTTGTTATACTCTTTATCAAAGACACCATAATTACCAAATGGAACATTTGAAATTGCTAGATCGTAAAAATTGTTTTCTAATTCTGTTTTTTCAAAAGGTTTTATTTGTATATTTTCTTTTTGATATAACTGTTTTAAAATTCTTCCTGTTATTGTTTCTATTTCTACTGCTGTAAATTTACTTTTTACTTCTGTATTGTTTTGAAACCTACCTATAAAATTTCCTATTCCGTGCAGATGGCTCTAATATATTTCCACCTTTAAATCCTAAACGAGCAAGTCCTAAATACATACTATCTATAATTTCTGGACTTGTATAAAAAGCATTTAAAGAGCTTGACTTTGCCTCTGCCAATTCTTCTTCTGTTAAGTTTTCTCTTAATTCAATTTGTTGTACTTGCCATTCTGCAACTCTTGTATCAAATACTTTTGAAAGTCCTCCCCAACCACTATATAATGCTAATATATCTTGTTCTTCCTTTGTCGCTAGTCTGCCTTGACTTTCTATTTCTTTTAATAATTTTATAGCTTTTATATTATCATTTACTCTCTGTCTTGCATTTCTAGTTTCCGTTTGCTTTTCGTGTGGTATAGCATAATTTATTTTTTCTACTTGTTCTTCTATTATTTCTTCACTTTGAGTTTTTGTATTTGACTTTGTGTATTCTAAAACAAATTCATCTAAATTCATTGAGCGAAATATAGGATACCAACTTTTTATAGTTTGGTCATATAATTCTATTTCTTTTGTATCTAACTTTAATTTACTTACTTTATATTCTCTATCATCTAGCTTTATATTTTTACCTATCAAGTCATTTATAAAGTCATATTTTGAATTATCTTCATTTTCTATAATTTCATTTTGTTGGTATGATAAATCAAATAGTGTTTCAAAACCTAACTGCTCATTTTCTATATGAAATATTTTTTTCATTTTTTTAACTACATCTGCCCAACTTATTGTTATTTGTGCATCTGTAGTTTTATCTGTTATAGTTAATCCTTTTGCTCTTGATTCCCAACTAAATTCTTTACCATAATTTCCTGCATCTCCATACTCATTTCTTACTGCCACTATTTGTTCTTTTGTACTTAAATCCTTATCACTTAAAATATCTTTAATTCTTTTAACAGAATTTTCAATATTTCCTCCCTCTGCTAATACTCTATTTATAAGCTCTTGTGATACCTCATTTTTAGGCAAAGAAAAAGAAGTAGATTTCTCTACCCCTTTCTCATTATCTTCTAAATTCTTTCTTCCAACATTGGTTGTAGTAACTCGTCTATCATACTCTCTATCATTTGATTGTATCTCGCCATCACTATAAACTCGTTTGTCTTCGGTGCTGGATTCTTCTCTTTTACTTGTTTCTCTATTATATCCCTCTGTTTCAATATCTCTTGTTCCCTCTCTAATAGTTTGTCCATTAGATTCCCCTCTATCGTTAATTCGCTGTACCTCATTGGGTATAATGCTTTTAAGTTTCTCTTCACTATTATTCCATATCTTCCTAGTGTTGCCATATTTCAATTCCTCCTTTTTAATTTCTTTCATTTTATATTCAATTATTTTTAACAATTCTGATGAGCAATGATTTATACAATTTCCTATGATATTCATTGCTACTGGATTTGCAAAAGTTTCGTATTCAGAAAAAACTCTTTCTGTATCTTCTATTTCAATACCACATCTTGTAGCAACTTGATATGTCGTATTTTTTATCATAAGTTCTAAAAACTCTGGCTTTAATACCATTTGTTCTTCTTCATCTGTTAAGTTTAACAACAACTCGCTATCATCTATTGCTGTTGCCATATAACCTGCAACTATTGTTTCTAGCTTGTCTATATTTTCGTTATTAAAATAAGTATTTAATATTTCTACTGCTTGTTCTTCTGTTGCTTTCCATTTAAAAATTTGTAATCTTTCGTCTGTATAAGCATTAGGTATATCTTTTCTCGCATAAGTATCACTTACATCAAACACATAGTCTAATGCTATTTCGTTTTCTGTATCTCTTAATATTTTCATACTTGTTGAGTGAGGTTTTACCCATCTACCAATAGAATTCCATTCTTCTAATGTCGCACACATTGTTACATTTGGATTTTGAGCAAACATAAGTAGATTTTCTGTGAAAGAATATTTATAAAATCTTGATGAAAACTCTAAAAATTCTTTCCACTTATTCCTATCACTACTAATCTGTTGCATTATATTTTTGTATGTATCTTTTGCTTTGTTTAAATTTTCTTTTCTACCCATATTACTCCTTTCTTTGTTGGGTAGCTTTAATACCAGTATCTATATATATTATAATAGATACTATATATAAAAGTCTAACCAATTTAATATTTTGCATAAAAAATTAGTGGAAGTCCTTTTCCTAAACTCCCACTATACATATTATAGCACCTATTTTTCAACTTTTGTTCTAACAAATTGTTTAAACAAATTGTTTAAACAATTTCCATTCTTAATAGATCTTCTTTTACTGCATAAAGAGCTATATAATAAACTATTTCTGATTTTAATCTAGCTTGTGTTGCTCTACATATTGCCATTTTCATTTCAATTTTAGTTGTTGAACATTTTTCAAAATATTTGTATTTAATATACCAGTATTTTTCTTGTTCATTTAATTCATAATATTTTAAAATCTTGTCAATCAAAAGTTTCCAATGTATTTTATTTCTTATTTTTTCTTCCATTTCAATATTTTTTAATGCCATAGTTTCCACGCCTCTATTGATTTTACCTTTACTCTTGATCCAAGAATTTATATCTTTATCTGAAGCACTATATTTTTGCTTTATATCTCTTATTTCCATATCTACTAAACAATAGCTATATAAATGTTCTTCAACTATATGAATAATTTTATAATTATACATATACACCTCCA
>JBJEXX010000117.1:0-1790 GCA_051886215.1 Bacilli bacterium
TGTTCACAGTCAATTCAATTTATGTCACACCGAAAAGAGCAATTTATTTTGCTCTTTCAGCATTCTGTTTACCAATTTCTAATATTTCTGAAAGTGTATATGGCTCATTATTCATTAAGCTAATTAATGCTTCATGCCCGTTGACATTGTTACGATAACAAGTTTCAATGTAACTTCTAATTATCGCATAATATTCTGCACTTGCTATGTTTTGAAATTGTCCAGATATTTTCATTTTTGATTTTATCCCTCTAAGTGCTCTTTCAGATAAATTATTTGTAAACGGAAGATTAAAATCTATTGTCCAATAAATGTAGTTATCTCTATATTCCATTAATCTAATTAATAATGCTTTTTCTTCATTTGCATAATACACTTCTGAATCAGCTAAATGTTCTTCAGTTCCTAAAAGCAAAAATTGATTTATTTTTGAAATAAATTCGTTAAATTCTTCTTCTGAAAAATGATCTTTTTTCTCCAAAATCAACACATTTCTTTTATGATCATACTCAATGAATAATTCTTTTAATTTAGTGCACCAAGTTCTATCTGGAATATTTGTTTTAACCTTTTCTAAATCCCTAATCAAATGCTGACAACATTCTGCATTTATAAAAGAATATTCATCATTATAATTTACTTTATTATGATCATGTTCTACAACTGTATTTTCAGATAATAATTTTAAAATATTATCTTTATCTAAACCTTCTTTGTCTTTATGCATATGAGCACAATATAAAGCAACATCTTCATTTCCATAAAATCTCATACAGCTTCTATTTTTATTAATCATAATAACTGTATCATCCCAATATAGTAAATTTAAATGTACTATATAAAATTTTAAATCAATTATAAATTTTTCTAATTTTGAAGCAGCACGCTTTTGCAATTTTGCAATATATCCTTCGCTTAGATTAATTTCATTCATTGTTAAACCGCATATGATTTTTCTAACTTTATTCATCGGAACATTTCCAATATTCATTAATGTTAGTGCAGTAGCTTGAACATTATTACCATATTGATTATCTTCTTTTAAACATACAGGAATATTTTTTCTAACTATTTTATTACAATTTGGACATTTATATTCTTTAAAATGAATACGTTTTTTAATTATTTTAACTTGATAATCAAACTCATCTTTTGTTATTTCAGATTCTAATTCAATTAATTTTTTTGAACCACACTCAGGACATTCATCCAAAATAATGTCTTCATTTTCATTAATTTCTTCATCTGCAAATGTTTCTAACTTACTTTTTTTATGATTAGGTTTTCCACCAATTTTACCACCAGTATTTTTTCTTGAATTAGGTATTAATTTATTTTTATTAATTGGAGTTTGACTAGTAGGAATACCAGCATTAGTACCATCAATATTAAGCTTCGCTAAATATTGGTCTCTTTCATATTCGGTCATATTTAATTTTTTAGTCAATTCGATAATTTTGTTCTTTAAAGCAATATTTTCATATATTGCTTCTTCGTATTGTTTCCTTTTTTGAAAATTAATTTTTTCTAATCTTTGTTTTTCTGATTCAGCAATATTTATTTGTAATTTTAAAAATTTATTTTCTTGACTTAATTCTTTGTTTTTAATTACAAGTTTTTCATAATCATTATATAAACTTTTTGAATAATTAGCGCCCATAATATCACTACCTTAAATATATTATAAAACATGACTTCAATAAAAGATAGCCCTTACTTTTATTGAAAAATAAGTTATAATAAAGATAAAAAGATAGAGAAAATTTCTATCTTGACTGTGAACAGTAACA
>JBJEXX010000118.1:0-1775 GCA_051886215.1 Bacilli bacterium
GAATATATACACACTTAAATAAATTGGGGTTTAAGCTTTCTTTAAAATATCTAAGTAATGATGATTTGCCAGCACCTGGCTCACCGGTAATTAATCCGAAGCCTTTATTTTGTTTTAAAAAGTCTAATCTACTTAGACCTTGATTAAATTGATATGATTTATAAAAATTTTTAGTATTAACTTCTTTAGTAAATGGGTCAAAAGTTAACCCATAATAAGCTCTATACATTTTTAATTTACCTCCTTGTTATCAGAAAATGGTGAAAAATCAACAGCTTCTTTTTTACTACCACGCTTTAATTTTGAATTATCTATTTTATTCACTTTAACTATTCTTTCTAATCGCTCTCCATTTTCGGAGAAAATGAAGGCTTCTTCATTATTTGTAGGATCGTATCTTATATAAAGTTTACTTCCAATATATTTACTAGGTACTTCATAAATTTCTTTATCAATAGACACAGTAGAATCATTTTTAACTTTTCTTTCTACTCTATAAAGAAAAACATTTCTTAACTCTTGCTCTGTAAATCTTTTTATATTATCTATATTAGCTAAGAATTTATTTATAGGTTTATTTTTTATACCATTATGGTATGCACGATTATAATTAAGCTCTACATATTCATTTAAGGATTTATTTAGTTCCTCTATAGATTGAAAAGAACTAGTGTCTATTAATTGTTGCCATTGTTTTTGAAGTGTCTGAAACCATCTTTCTATTTTTCCTTTTGATTGTGGCGAATATGGCTCTGCAAAGCAGAGTGCGCAGCCTAGCGAAGCACAAATAAGCTCCATTTGACCCGATCTATAAACTTTACCATTATCAAAAAATACTTTTTTAGGAACACCTCGAGTAGCTACAGCATCTTTAAATACTTCTAATACTGAAAGAAGATTATCACTTTTAAATGCCTTACAACTAACAATTAATCTTGAAGCATCATCTAAAAAAGCTATTATATAAGTTTTATGCTTAACACCATTAATAGTTAAGTATGGTCCAACTGAAATATCCGATTGCCAACAATCGTTGGGATTTTCAAATTCAAAAGCTCTTCTATCCTTTATATTGGAATCTGTGCTTAAATCCAAGTTCTTAATATATCTTTGTACAGTAGAAAGCGATAGTTCAAAGGGTTTTATCTTTGTAGTAATAATAATTTCTTGATAAATAGATTTAGCTGTTCTTTTAGGGTTTGCTTTTTTTAAACTAATAACTAACTCCTTAACTTCAGCTTTTAATTTTCTAGAATTACCTTTGTCACTTCGATTTTTAGGATATAATCCATCAATTCCTTTAGTTTTGTAAAGTCTTAGCCATTCTTTAATTGTTGATGGTGCATATTCTTTTTTTAGCCCTAAAGGGCTGTCGTAAACTTTTGCACAAATTTCTTCTAAATAATCTTTTACTGTTTTATTAGGATAAGTATTATTTAAAATTGGTGCAATTAAAGAAAATCTAAATAATGCTATTTCTCTTCTTAATTTTTCGTCCATTTAACTAAACTCCTTTCCTTAATATATAAAAGGATATGACAATTTTATTGATTTAATCCCTACAAAGTTGTGTGGGGTTAGATAAAAAGGTAAAAATTAAATGTGGAAAGATAAGGATTTTGATTTTAAAATTCATATATTTCTATTAACTTGCATAACTAATAGAAGTAATGACTAAGCTAGTTTTACTTTGGCTAAAAAATATATGTTCATTTTATTGAAATAATCTTTATTAAAAATTTTAAATTGTAATTCTAATAATTTATTAATTATTT
>JBJEXX010000119.1:0-1773 GCA_051886215.1 Bacilli bacterium
TTTTTGTTAACTTTTTTCAAAAAGTTATATAAGTAAAAAATGAGTGTGGCACGTTTTGTTGCTTTAGCAATGAAAGTGGCGATAACGAATATTTTTACAATTATTAAATGTAGTTTATCTACTTTTAATAATTCATTAAATAATAAGTATCTAGTAGATAGTTATTATTTAATCTTGTTTGTAGCATTTGCCTTTACGATTAGTTTAGGCATTTGCGAAGAACAAGCATAAGGGGTTTTTAGGGAACTCCCTAAACTCACGATTGGGCTATGCCCTAGTGAGATAGGTCTTAAAAGACCTTTTCTAAAGAAGTAACACGAAAGGAGGCATAAATATTGTACGATGGAAAGCAAGTTGTACGAGTAGAAACTCAATATAAAAAAGATGATTTATATAATATTGGTGTAGAGATGACTAATAGAAAAGGTACAGGTAATTACTCTGTTGAAAGAAAAGAATTTAACTATGAGTATGTTTCACTAACTGAAAAAAATCTGTACCAAGAAGTCAAGAAAAATCTTAAAGATAGAAAAATAGAATTTAATAATAAATCAAGTACTAATATGTTAAATGGAATAACAATAACAAGTGGACCTGAATTTTTTCAAGCATTAGGAATGACCTTTGTTGATAGTGGTAGAACCTATCACACAGGAGATAAAAAAGGACAAGCTGTATTAATACCTGAAATAAAATCACAAAAAGATATTCCTACTGCTGTTTCATATTTCTTTGATTGTAGTATGGAATTTCTAAAAAAATATGTTGGTGAAGAAAATATAGTTCTAGCACAAGTTCACTATGATGAAGATACACCACATCTTCAAGCATATTTTATTCCTGTTGTTAACAAAGTTAAAAGAAAAAGTTATGTTAAAGATAAAGATGGTAATGTTGTAAAAGAAGAAGTATTAAAAAAAGATGGTACTACTTCTCTTGTTCCTAAATTACTTCGTGATGATAAAGGAAAAATTATTTATGAAGAAGTAAATGGCTCATTCCTAAATTGTGATCAGTTTTGGAAAGACAGAGGTGCTAAATCATCATTTCATCAAATGCAAAACGAATTTAATAAGTTTATTACTGAAAAAGGATTTAATCTCTATCGTGGCGATATAGGCTCTAACAAAGAAAATCAAACAAAATTAGATTACGAAATTGCTGAAAAAAAGGCTGAATTAGAAGAATTAAACAAAGAAAAGGGAAATACCTTAAGGATAATTGAAAACACTAAAAACGGGCTTAAAGACTTGGAAAAACCTAATAAAGAGCACGAAGATATTTTAAATCCTATCAAAAATTTATTTAAATATAAAGATGAAGATGTTATTAGTGTTATTGGATATGCTAAAGGATTACAGAAAAAAGTAATTGTTCTTAATACTGATAATTACAATAAAGATATAACTATTAAAAAATTAACTGAAGAAAACAACACATTCAAAAATAATAAAGAACTAATAAAAAGAAATGATATTATCAAAGAACAAAAAGACACTATTGAAGAACAAAAACAAGAAATTACTAGATTAAATGGTTTAGTTAAAGTTTTAGAAAGTAGTGTTAAAGATTGGAAAAATAAAGTTAATGAATTAAAAGAAAGTTTTGAAAAAGAATTAAAAAAATGGATGGATATATTAAAAAAAGTATGTAAAGCAATAGATAAATTATTAGACAGAGATAAACCTAAAGAATATCTTGAAGATTATGAAGATATCGCAGATGCTATAAATTATGGTTGGTATAATCCAAATAAGAACAAAAATAAAGATG
>JBJEXX010000120.1:0-7059 GCA_051886215.1 Bacilli bacterium
CCCCCTGAAGGAGCCTTATGGCTCCATTTTTGTTGATTTTAAAGGGATTTTATATTATTAAAAGCATTTTAGGTGCTATTTATGTGCTAAAATAAATAAAAAAAGAATGGTAAGCTCATGAGAGCCTACCATTTTTTCAATATTTATAAAGATATTTCCATATCATCTTTTGAATCTTCAATATCATTATCTAAATTATCATCAATAAAATTTTCGGATTCAATATCAGTTGTAGTTTGCATTGTACTTTTATTGATAAGATTTACTATATCTTCTAATTTATTTTGATACATGTGTGAGTAAGTGTTTAATGTTTCATCAATTTTGGTATGTCCTAGATATTTTGCAACTAGAGTAATACTAGCACCATAATTGATTAAGAATGAGGCACAGGAATGCCTAAAATCGTGTACTCGAATTTGTTTTACTTCAGCAAGTTTACAATTTTTATTTTTCCTAGTTCTAATAGCATCTTTTGGAATAGGTGTTTCATTTCCGAAAACAAACCATTCTTGACTAAAGTTTTTATATTGCTTTTGATAATTATATAATTTTTTTAAGTCATTGATTAGTAAATCATTGATAGGTAAATCACGATTACTATTTTTTGTTTTTAATGGGCTTAATCTATAATTTTCCATACTATAAATTGATGGAATTTGTTTATGAATTTTCATCATTTTATTATTAAAATCAATATCTTTCCATTGTAAACCTCGTAATTCACCTTTACGAAGACCCATATAGTATAAAGTTTCAAATAGTGGTTTAAATAATATATCATCTTCAACAGATATGAATTTGTTAAATTCATCTATGGTAAAGAATTCCATTTCCTTTTTTAATTCATTAGGATTAGTGAAATTAGTCATTTTATTATAAACAGGAGCAAAATTAAAATCATACCATTTTGTACCAAAATTTAAAATTGCTTTTATGAATTTGAATAAGTCATTTTTGTAAGAAGTAGCAAGTGGTAATTTGCTAATTTCTTTTTTCCATAATTCAAAATGGTTGATATTCAATTCTCGTAATTTAATCTTATCAAATAATTCTAAATATTTAATTCTATCACGATAAGTTTTCATTGTTGTTTCTCTAACTTTGTCACTTTGATATTCATAAAAGGCAAGATATAAATCTTTAAAAGTCATATCTCTATGATTGATACTTTGATCGAGTGTTAACACAAATTGCCTTTCAGCATCTTGTGCTTCTTTTTTTGTTAGAAATTTTTTAGAACGATATTTTTTATTTATACCATCTAATCCTTTGTAGTAAACTTGAAACATCCATTTTCTACCATCTTTTGTTTGTTCCTTTGGTTTTACTTGAAATACTGACATAAGATATCACATCCTTTCTATAATCCTATTTCATAATCATCTTTGTCTTTATCATCATTCTTACTATAATAGCCATAGTTAATTGCATCAGCTATATCTTCATAATCTTCTAAATTTTCTTTTGGTTTATCTCGACCTAAAACTTTATCTATTGCCTTACACATTTTTTTTAATAAATTTTTCCACTTATTAACTTCTTTTTCAAATTTAGATTTTAAACTTTCAATATTGTTATTTAAAATATCTACTAATTCATTTAATCTACCAATCTCTTGCTTCTGTTCTTTGATAGTAGATTTTTGTTCCTTAATAAGTTCATTTCTCTTGATAAGTTCATTGTTATTTTTGAAAGTTTTGTTTTCATTCGTTAATTTATCAATCATTAAATCTTTATTACAATTATCAGTAGATAAAATAACAATTTTATGCTCTAAACCTTTTGTATATTCTATAATTTTGAAAACATCATCTTCTTTAAATCCTCCAAGTTTTCGTTTTACAGGATTTAATAATTCATTATTATCATTTTTGATATTTTCTAGGTTTTTAAGCCCACTTTTAGAGTTTTCTATTATCTTTAAGGTATTTTCCTTTTCTTTATTTAATTCCTCTAATTCAGCCTTTTTTTCAGCTATATCGTAGTCTAATTTAGTTTGACTTTCTTTGTTTGCACCAATATCACCACGATAAAGATTAAAACCTTTTTCGGTTATAAATTTATTGAAGTCATTTTGCATTTGATGAAATGATGATGCCCCACCTTTTTGTTTCCAAAACTGATCGCAGTTCAAAAATTTTCCATTAACTTCTTCATAAATTATTTTTCCATTGCTATCACGAAGTAGTTTAGGAACAATAGAAGTAGTACCATCTTTTTTTATGACTTCTTCTTTGATAACGTTTCCATTATCATCTTTGACATAACATTTTCTTTTTACCTTATCAACAACAGGAACAAAATATGCTTGAAGATGTGGTGTGTCTTCATCATAATGAACTTGGGCGAGAACTATATTTTCTTCTCCTACATAATCTTTTAGAAATTCCATACAACAATCAAAGAAAAAAGATACAGCATTTGGTATATCTTCCTTTGATTTTATATTAGGTATCATTACTGACTGACCCTTTTTATCTCCTGTGTGATAAGTTCTTCCACTATCTATAAATTTCATTCCGAGTGATTGAAAAAATTCTGGTCCACTTGTGAATGTCACACCATTTAATAAGTTGGTGCTAGGTTTGTTTAAATATTCAATGTTTCTATCTTTTAAATTCTTTTTCACTTCTTGGTATAAATTATTTTGAGTTAGTGGGACATATTCATAATTAAATTCTGTTCTTTTTATATCATAATTACCTGTACCTTTTCTATCAGTCATTTCTACACCAATATTATATAGGTCGGCTTTTTTATATTGATTTGCTACTCGCACAACTTGTTTTCCATCATACATTTAATCCCTCCTTTGCTTGTACTTCTTTGATATAGAGGTCTTTTAGACCTATCTCACTAGGGCATAGCCCACGTGAGATTAGGGAGTTCCCTAATAACCCCTTGCTTGTTTAATCGCAAATGCCTAAGTTATCACATAGGCAAATGCTTATAAACAAGATTAAATAATAACTATCTACTAGATACTTATTATTTAATTAAATTATCAAAATAGAGTAAATCTATTTTAATAATTGTAAAAATATTCACTATCGCCACTTTCATTTTCTTGCGAAAACAAAACGTGCCTCGTTCATTTTTTACTAACTTTTTAGAAAAAAGTTATCAAAAACTTTAACGAAAATTATTCATTTTCGTAGGTTGGCTCTTCATATTTTGCAGTGTAAATTCTTTCGGAACCTGTTCTTTTATATTCAATATGAAGACCTTCTTTTTCTAAATTATCTAAATTATTTTTTAATAATTTTCCAAATGCTGATGGAGTAATTTGTAAATTTAATTTACTCGTTATCTCTGATACATTAAAAGAAAATTCTTTTTGTTTGATAGCATAATTTAGAAAAGTTAATATATTATAATTTAAGTCATCACATTCGACTTCTGATAGTTCAAATAATAAATTATCATTTCTTTTTAGAACTAAATCTAATCCCTCATAATCTCTACTTTCATAATTTAAAATAATTTTATTCTTTAGATTGGAATCCTGTTTTAAAGTGATTTTCCCATCAACAGATCCATCAATAGCAGTGCTGCCTAAAGAAGTATTATTTTTATTTAAGTGATGAATTAGAAGAATTGTGAAGTTATATTTTTTACATAACTCTCTAAATTTAGGAATAACAACTTGTCCCATATCTTGATAGTTATTTAAGTCATAGCCATTGTTTAAATCAATTCCACTAAACATATCTATGATAACAAATCTACCATTATACTCATTTGCAAATGTTTGAAATTCTAATTGTAAATCCATTAAATTTAGTTTTCTTTCACTCGGATTTTGTTCTATCAATACGAAATTATCATCATTAAAATTTAAGTTCATCTTATCAATTCTATCTATAATTTGCGTAGAATTCATTTCTGTGCTAATATATAAGACAGGAGATGGACTTGTCCTAAATCCTAAAAATGTTGTTCCTGTTGCAATAGAGTTAGCAAGTTGAAGAGCAAATAACGACTTGCCAACCTTTGGTCTCGCAACAAGACAATATAGTCCTTTAGATTTCATTAGGTTATCAACTATGAAGTCTTTTTTTGTGAATTCTTTTCTCATTTCACTTATTGTTTTCATTTAAAACTCCTTTCTAGTTAATAACTTCTTTTGCCATTTTTTGAAGATAATTGATATTTATTTTTAGATAACTTACAACTTCATTCATTGGAAGCAATTTGCTAGTAGGTAATTGATATCCTTTGTTTTCTAAATCAATTTTAATTTCATTTTTTAATTTAATAGCATTATTTTTTCCAAGCCCTGTAAGTTTTCTTAAATCGTTTAGATCACACCATTGTTTTGAAATTAAGTTTAAAGTTTCTTTTGCATTCATTTAATCACCTCACTTTCTTTTATAGATACTACTTATAGCAATCTATCTCATGGATGGTTTTAGTGTTACCAACAACTCCCTTTTAGGATGTATATATAGTTACTAGCCATATATGTAACGAAGATTTTAGATAATCTACAACTCTCGTGCCAATAGAGGTATTTGCCTTGCATTTATTTAACGAGTCGGCAGATATCGGCGATTTCCAACTCTATATAAAGTTCAAAGAACTATAAGTAGTTCAGAAAATATATATTTCTGCACCACATAGTTCAAGTATAATATACTTTTGAACTCTAGTCAACACTTTTTGAAACAAAAAGTGCAAAAATAATTATTTTTCTTGCAAAATAGTTCAAAATGGTATATAATGGGTTACGAAAGGAGTTAATCTATGGAAGAAAAAACAGTTGGACAAATGATTTCTGAGGCAAGAGAGAAAAAAGGATTATCTAAAAACCAACTAGGAGAACTAGCAGGAGTTAGCCATACAGAAATATCTCGTATTGAATCAGGGGAAAGGGAAATACCTAATCCAAAAACTTTAAGAAAAATAAGTAAACATATAGATGTTAATTATAATGATTTAATGTATGCTGCAGGTCTTGGTATGCAAGTTACACCTCTAAATCCATTTTTGAAAAGATATTATTCTACATTAAAAGGAACAGAACTTGATGAAGCTTTAATTAATACTTTAGGAAGTATAGATAATTGGAATGCTTTAGTAAAATCATTGCAAAAAAGATTAGATGAAAATGACATTTTGGAAAATGAAAAGGAAGTTATTCTTCAAACAATAGAAGATACCGAATATCAAATAAATTCAGCAAATGAAATTGTTAAATTACTACATAGTGCTAAAACGAAAGAGAGGGTTGAGAATGAAAGAAAAGATTAAGAGTTTTAATTTGATTCAAATTATTAGTAATATTTTGCTTTTAATTGCAGTTGTTGGTGTTTTTATTACAAAACAAGATATAAAAAATGTGTTAATAGGTTTATATTGGTTTGCTATTACACTAAATATTGTTGGTATGACTTGGTTTTTAGCAACTTGGACTAAAGGTGGAGTTAATGCAGATGTTCATAGATCAAAAAGAATATTGCAAGAATTAGATAATATTACTTTGACTTTTGTTGTTTGCTATGTACTTTCATATCTTGGAATTGTATTTTTACAAAGTATAAATCCTATTTTTAGAGATAATATTTATCTTATTATTGGTTTTTATTTATTCACACTTGTTGCTGAATTGATACTATTTATTGCAGAAGAAAAAGCATATAAAGAAACATTAAAAGTAATTAAGAAAAATAAAATTGGAAAAAATGACAGGAATGACAGATAAAAATAGGAGGACCCCTCCTAAAATTTGCTGTCACAAGTGTCACAATGATATTTCAAGACATTTAAAAGGAGCAAACAAAATTTGCTCCTTTTGCATATATGATTTAACTTTTAGTATATTATTTTAATAACTGAATACACTATCACTATGAGATAGTGAGTTAAGGCGATTTTCCTTAATTAACTGATAAAATTGATTATGGTGGTAGCAATGAGACTTAATATGAAAGATTATACCAAAGGCGAGGCTATTAGAATTATACGTGAATGGACAAATCTTACTCAAAAAGACTTTGCTAAACGTATTGGTAAATCAAAGCGTACGATAGAACAATATGAGGCAGGAACAGTCAATTATGGTATAGAAGTCCTTAAAAAAATAGCCAAAGAGTTTGATATAGATATTATTATTGAGAAAAAATAATTTTATTTTTTGATAATGCTATAGTAGTCTAATAGAATATCAAATATTGTATCTAATGCTTTTGTAATATCTTCTTCACTATGTTTAGATCTTAGTGAATTAAGAGATTCTAACAAAGTAGTTGTTTCATTGCTACTTTGTTTCTTTTTTATATCATCATTTACAATTTTAAAACAATCATCTATTAAGTCTTTGCTTGGATTATTATAACAAAATGACTTATAAAGTATAAATTCCATATCATCCACATCAATTTTTTCGGACAAATATTCACAAAATTTTATATATAGAGTGTTTATTATTTCATCGGTGTATTCAGCAAGTTCTTTTATTTTTCTTTCTGGAATAATCATTCCAAATAGTCCTCCAAAAGCAGTTGCCCTAATTTTTACTAAACTTGTTAAATTGTTATATGCTTCATTTACTACTTGATTGATTATGGTATTTTTATCCATAAATCCTCCTTTCGTGTTGTAGTGAAGTCACTACTACATAAGTATATCATAATTTTATTAGTTAGGCACGAAAGGTTGCTTATTTATAATTTTTTTTCTTCTATAATTTTACTTAGGAGAGTGATATTTTGAATCAGTATGCTGACTTTAATGGAAATATTAAGGCTGTTATCTGTCAAAACATCAAAAAATATAGGAATGAGAAAGGTGTAAGATTGATGGACCTAGCAGAAAAATTAGATGTATCAGTTAATCATCTAAAACGTATTGAGTCAGCTAATGATAGAAATAATATATCACTTATGACTTTATACAAGATTTCTATAATATTGGGTGTTAGAATAGATAAGTTTTTTGAAGAATAAATGCAGAATCGATTTTGATTTTGTTTTTTTAATGATATAATGGAATAGAAAGATAAATAGCAATTTGTATGGAGAAAATGATGAAAGAAAAAGTATATGATTTTTTAAG